>JBBSDI010000011.1:0-23487 GCA_038249585.1 Lysobacterales bacterium
CAGGATCCGCGCGCTCGGCGACGCAATGCCTCGCGCGTTCGCCCATGCGCTCACGTCGCCCGCGACCCATTGCGAGCATTTCGGACAGCGCCTGGGCCAAACTGGCGGCATCGCCAGCCGCAAATCGCATCCCGCTCTCGCAGTGCGCGATCCAACGACTCATCCCGGCGCCATCACTGGCCAGCACGACGGCGCCTGCGGCCATCGCTTCGGCACCGGCGAAATTGAACACCTCCCAGGTCGAGGGCACCAGCACTGCGCGCGCCTGCCGCATCCAATCCGCTGCGATCCCACTGTCGACCGTATCGTGCCGATCGACTGTCTCCTTCCAGGCGCGTGGAGAACGGCGCCGCACGGCCGCCAGAGTGGAACTTCCGGCACCGCCAAGATCGGGCACATCGCGTCCGACCCAGCGCACCGCAGGGGGCGCCTGCATGGAATCCAGCGCCGCACCCAATACCTGCGGCCCCTTCCATCGCTGCACCCGCGCCAACACCAGACTCCAGTCGGCTTGCCCCACTATGGACATCGGTTGCAGAGGCAATGCCGGTCCGCGATGCAGGCACTCGCGCCCTGTCCATTGACTCCACTGTGCAGGATTGGCTTGGCCATGGCTGACCATGCAAGATGCACGCGCAAATAAACTCCGTTCGATCGCCAGCATGAGCTGGTCGACCGGCAGCAAGCCCGGTGCCGATTCATGGATCGCGATCTGACCGGCGCTGCCATGACAGCGCACCTGCACCGGCACTCCGCCATCAAGCAGCCACGGCACGCCCAGCAGTCCCCAATCGGCGACCTCGACCGCGTCGAAGTCGCCAAGCGCTCTGGCCTCGTCGTGCAGCGCCCATGCAGCAGCAACATGTCGACGCAGTGCTGGCGCAGTGTCCAACTGTGGCAATCGCGGCATGCGCGCAGAGAAGCGCTGCTCGCTCAACCCGACCACACGCACCCCGTCGCGCTCCACGATTGCACCCGACTGGCTGACCGCACTGCCGACCAGTGCCGTGACCTGCGCACCGGCGCGTACCAGCGCGGGCAGCAGCTGGCGATAGAAGGTGACGATGCCGCCGCCCGAGGTTGGCAGATACTCCGGTATGGCGGACAGAAGCTTCATGCGTCGACAACGCCCTCGGAAGTCTCCGCGATGCGTCCCTGCTGGAGGTGCACAATCCGATCGCATGTCGCCAGCAGCGTCGCGCTGTGCGCCACCACGATGACCGTACGCTGGCCGCGCAGTGCTCGAATCGTTTCGATCACCTCGGACTCGGTTTTTGCATCCAGCGCCGAGGTCGCTTCATCCATCACCAGGATCTCGCGCTCGCGGTACAGCGCACGGGCAATGGCCACGCGCTGCCGCTGCCCGCCGGACAGGCCGGCGCCGCGCTCGCCCAGCCGCGCATCGAGGCCGCCATCGATCTGCGCAACCAGTTTGTCGAGGCCGCAGTGCTGCAGTACGCGTCGCATGCGCTGCTCATCGAACTTCGCTCCGAATGCGATGTTGTCGCGCAGACTGCCGGAGATCAGGAACACATCCTGCGGTATGTATGCGCACCGCGATTGCCACGCGGGATTGTCGAGAGACACCGTTTGTCCATCGGCACGAATGGTGCCTTGCACCGGCAGCAACAGTCCGAGCAGGATGTCGACCAGGGTGCTCTTGCCGGATCCCGAACGCCCCGCGATTCCCAGCACCTCGCCGCGCGCAATCACCAACGAGATCGCGTCGACCGCTGCGCGAGTCGCGCCTGGGTAGGTGAAGGACACGGCATCGACCGTCAGCGCGTTGAAGGCCTGTGCCGGCGCCGGATTCGCCGGAGCCGCGAGTGTCGGTGGTGCGTCGCCAGCACGCAGTTCGGCAGCCACCTCATGCAATGCGAGTCGCGATGCGCGAAGGTTGTTGATGCCGCTGAGCAGCGACGTGGCGATCGGCATCAGGCGCATCGCCGCCACGCCCATTGCGCCGAGCACCGGCAGCAAGGCGCCAGCACCGCCGCCCTGGCGCAGCGCAACCAGCGAGATGCCGACCAGAAAAACGACCAATGCGGTCTCGACCACAGCACGCGGTACCTGGTGCAGTGCATTCTGACGTGCGGTCGCGTCGGCAAGTCCACGCGCGGATTCGGCCAGTGCGGCCTGGAAGGTCGCGGCGGCGCCAAGGATACGGATTTCACGAAATCCGCCAAGGCTGTTCTGCACCACGGACAGCGCCTGCGCCTGTCCGCGCGCGACCTCATGCGAGGTGCGCTCGAGCTCGGCGCGCACCCAGCGTCCGGCGCTGAACACCACGATGCCGAGGAACACCGCCAGCACCAGCGTGGCGCGCGCATCGATGGTCAGCAGCAGCGCGATCACCGCCAGCAGCACGACCAGGTCGGTCAACAGGCGCAGCGAGCCTGCGAGGGTGGCGCCTGTGTACTGCGCGGTGTGCCAGAACAGCGTGTTGACCCGTTCCGCGCTCGGCCGCGCAAGGTGATCGGCGTAGTCGCGCGCGAGGTAGCTGCGCAGCAGGCGGGCCATCAGATGGGCACGGTGCGTTTCACTGAAGCGCACGATGCGCCGCTGCATGCGGTAGGTGACCACGGCTTTGGCGATGAACACCACCACGATGGCGAGGCCGAGACCGGAGATGTCCACGACCTCGGTGGGCCGGTGCAGGAATTCCGGCAGCCCCGCGACTCCCTGCCCCATCACCATGCCGATGAAGGGCGCGATCAATCCGATGCCGAACAGATCCAGCGCCGCGCTCAACATCAGCATGCCGAACACGCCAAGCAGCGGCGCGCCCGAGTGCGCTGTGTCGAGGGCTACCCGATAGTCGTCGAGCCACGCCTTCCATCCGCTTCTCCCGGGCTGTTCGTCGCTCATGCGCCGAGCCCGATTGCACGGTCGAGCAGCCGCCGCACCTGGGCGTCGAAGTGGCTGCGCCCGAATCGCGCGTGTACGCGCGCGGCCAACGAAGGTCCATGATCGCGCCCGCCTTCCAGCAATCGCTGCACGCCGGCAGTCAGTGCCGCCAGCGAAACGCTTTCTCCCAATTCACCGTCGGCCAGTGGATCCACGCTGCCATCACCGTCGAGCCCGAGCGCCGGCACACCGCTGGCCATCGCCTCGAGGAACGCGATGCCGAAACCTTCACCGGTACTGGGCATGACGTAGGCATCGGCCAGTCGATAGGCGGCAATCAGATCGCCGCCAGCCAGCGTGCCGACGAAGCGTAGGTGCGAGCTCACCCCGAATCGCTGCGCAACATCCTGCAGCCGCTGGCGATCGTCACCGTCGCCGACCACCACATAGCGCAATTCGGGGAATCGAAGCAGCAGTTCGGGCATGCACGCGATGATCCGATCATGGCCCTTGTACGCCTCGGCTGCCGCCAGTCGCCCCACCGTGAGGATCACCGGACTGCTGTCGATGCCCAATCGGCTCGCAAGCGCTGGATCCTTGTCCGCCGGCGTGAAGCCATCGCCCACCGTATTGGGCAGCACGCAGACCCGGCTGCTGTCGCCACTGAGCCAGGTCAATACGCGGCGTCGGGTGTAGCGACTGACCGCGCTGACCAGCAACGCCCGCTCGCTGGCCATACGCCGCAGGCGGGACGGGCGCTCCCAGGCATCGATGCCATGCACCTGCAACCATAGCGGCGCGCGCGCCAGGCTCGCGGCCAAGGCAGCCAACGGCGCCAGATGCAGGTGCCCGCACCACACCAGATGCGGCGTGCACGACCACGCTGCCTTCAGCGCATGCAGCGCGAAGGCACCCCGCGAGCGCGTCGCACAACGAACGGTTACGCCTGCCGGAATGGCGCTCGTCTGGCGCTCGCAGTCACCGAACGCGCACACCTCGACCAACGCGCCGGTCGCGGCCACGGCCGACAGCCAATCGCGGTTGTATTGCGCGATGCCCCCGCCAGCATCGTAGGCATCAGTCAACATCGCCAGCACCCGCAACGGACCGCTCACAACCTGACTCCGGGCGCGCGAACATGCCGTGTGGGTGCAGCCTGCAGCCGCTGCTGCGCTGAGTCCGGATCGCGCAAGAACAGGACGTTCGCGGTTTTCGGTGCAGTTTTCAGCACCTGCAAATCGCGCGTGCGCGGTTCGTAACGACAGCACGCATAGCCTGCCGCGATCAGACCCTCTATCAATGCCTCGCGTTCAGGGCACGAGACCTCCACGATCAGCGCCTGCGGGGTACGGCTGCCCAACAACTGCACAGCGCCCTGCAGGACTTCGGCCTCGGCGCCCTCGACATCGATCTTGATCAGCATCGGCGACATCCCTGCGAGTGCCATGTCCAGAGTAGTGCTCGGCACGATCTCGCCCGCACCGCGGTAGTCGGCATCGACCAGCCTGTTGGTGCTGTCCTGACCACTGGTGAAGCGCCGCGGCCCGGGTTTGCCGCACACCGCCTGCACGCGTACGTCGACCAGATCTCCCACGTTGTTGGCCGCGATGTTGCCGCGAAGTCCGCTGAGTGCTGGCTGAGCGGGCTCGAACGCGATCGAGCGCGCGCCACACACCGCCGAGGCCAGCACGGTGTAGCTGCCGACATTCGCGCCAACGTCGACGAACAGATCGTCTGCGCGCAGGAAATGCATCGCGAAGCCCATGTCCGCGTACTCGTGCAAGCCGCAATACACGTTGCCGGTTGCCCCGCTCATGCCACGCACAACCCGCAGAACCGCATCATCGACAAAGGGTACGTCGCGCGGGCCGGCGCGCAGGCGTGTCGCCAACTGCCAGCGGACGAAGCGCGCCAGCGCCGCGAGCGGCCGCGCGGTGTTCAACGGATGGCTGGTGACGTAGCGAAGGGTCTGATAGATCGGAATCGCCATGGATTCAGACTGCCGTAGAGAGCAGCGCGGCCGCGAGATCGCGTGAACGACGGCCAGCGGAGTCCGGGCCGGATCGCGGTGTCCAGTTGGGCGAGTACAGGCCGGCGGATGCCATCCAGTCGGCTGCCGGGGTCTGGAATCCGGTCTTGGGGCGCGCGAGCACCGCTGCCGGTAGCGCGCGTCTGGGCACCTGCGCCAGCAGACGCTTGCCGCCTGCAGTACCAAGCGCGGCGAATGCGGCACCGGCATGTCGCAACAACCAGCTGTCGACGAGGGGTGTGCGCACTTCCAGCGAATGCGCCATGCTCGCCCAGTCGGTATCGCGCAACAGTTGGTTGCGCAGGTAGTGGTTGGCCTCGAGTGCCGCCACGCGGCCGAAGTCGCTGTTCGGTTCGGGCTGCAGCGAGGCTTCGAGTGTGGCGCGCCAGTCGAGTCGGCGCAGGCCCTCGACCACGACCTCCCGTGGCAGGACCCGATCCAGTTCCCACGGCATGAATACCGCCCGTCGCAGCAGCCAGGCGCCCGGCCAGCTAGCGCCGAACTCGAGCATGCCCGCGGCCTTCGGGCTGATGCCACGCTGGTGCGCAAGCAGTGGTACGAGCGCGCTGCGCACCGCGCGCCCGAGCAGTGGAATCCGCCCTGGCAGACGCAGGCGGGCAACCCAGCGCGGCAGATCGCGAAAGCTCTCGTAGCCGCCGCTCAGTTCATCGCCACCGATGCCCGACATCGCGACCTTCAAGCCGATCTCGGAGGCCGCCTTGGCAGCGAACCAGGTATTGACACCGTCGATGCTTGGCTGGTCCATCGCGTCGATGATACGCGGCAGGTCGAGCCGGAACTCGGCCTCAGCGACCCATCTGACGTGGTGCTCGACGCCGTAATGCGCCGCGATTTCGCCGGCGAGCGGCGCCTCGTCAGCGCTGCTGCCGCGAAACGCGTCGAATGCAACGGTCACTGCGTGCACCGGAACATCGCTCGCTTCTGCCATTGCGCCGACGATCGCGCTGGAATCGACACCGGCGGAAAGAAAGGCACCAACAGGCACGTCCGCGATGAGATGCGCATCCAGGCTGTTGCGCACGGCCGCCAGCGCCACCCCTGCAGGATCCGCCACAGGCGTTTCGAAATCCCGGAAGCATTCGGCGATCGAGAAATGACGAACGGCGAGTCGCGGACCGCATTCGTCGACCCAGATGAAATGCCCGGCGGGAACGCTGCGCACTTCCTGCAGCAACGTGAACGGCTCCGGCACCGAACCGAACAGGGCGAAACCGACCAGGCCGGCCGGTTCGATCGTGCTTGATACCCGCCCGCCTGCGCGAAGTGCCTTGACCTGCGATGCGATCCGCACGGTCCAGCCGTCGTCGGCAAGGTACAGCGGCTTGATGCCATTAGGATCACGCGCCAGCAGCATGGCACCGCGCCGCGCGTCCCAGAGCGCGAATGCGTACATGCCGCGCAAGGCATCGAACATGCGCTCGCCGTACCGTGCGTACGTCGCCAGTAACACCTCAGTGTCCGACTCGGTGCGGAACTGCACGCCGCTGCGGGCCAATTCGGCGCGCAATGCACGGAAATTGTAGATCTCGCCGTTGAATCCAATCACTGCGGAAGCATCGGCGGCGAT
Organism: Lysobacterales bacterium; assembly: GCA_038249585.1. Taxonomy (GTDB): domain Bacteria; phylum Pseudomonadota; class Gammaproteobacteria; order Xanthomonadales; family Ahniellaceae; genus UBA4656. The sequence goes on from JBBSDI010000011.1 coordinate 6,465, forward strand.
CATCGGCTGCGCGGCGCGCGCACCGGTATCGATGATCGCCAAGCGCGTATGTGCGATGCCAACGCGACCGCCAGCATCGAACCACTCGCCCGACCCGTCCGGACCACGACTGGCCAGACGTGCCTGCATCATCCGCAACTCATCGCGATCGAGCGGGCTCGCTGCGTAGTGATAGGCGTGGATGGCTGCAACACCGCACATGCTCAGGTCTCCAGCGCGAGAGCACAAGCCGACAGCGCAAACCGTGGATTGCGCTGCCAGTGGCGGATCGGTGCCGACCGCGGTTCGTATGGCAACCGCAGGCGCTGACCTCGCGCCAGCATGCCCGCGTTCGCAACGCCCGGTCCAACAGGCTGCTCAGCGCCCAACGACGAGCATCCGCATGGCAGGGCTGCGCGCTGCGCGCCGACCGCATCCAAAGCGATCCATCGCGGGATCCTCACTCATGGTTGTCGATCGCGCCGCGGCGCTCAGCGGCTGGCAGGCGAGCAGCCTCGCCCCGAAGTTCTTCGATTTCGCGTTCCAGTCGCAAGTATTCCTGCTGCTTGCGGTGCAGGAACTGAAGCGTTGCTCGCGCCTTTGCGCGCAGTCCGCTGGGGGTCAGCGCATAGGCATAGCCGAGCTTGTGCTGGCTGTGGCGGAAGTTCTCGACCTTTACCCAGCCCTGCGCGATCAATGCGCGCACGCAGTAGTTCGTCTTGCCCAGCGAAAGGCCCAGCGCCAGCGCGAGATCGCGCTGATTCACGTCGGGCCGCTCGGCGAGCAGTCGCAGGATCCTATAGCGGAGTTCTTCGTTCAAGCTGGTTCCGGGCACGCTACCGCCCTGCGATCCGGATGGGCGATCCGCAGGGCCCGGCAGCTGGCGATTGATCCGGCCGCTGGACTTGCGACCGGGTACAGCAAGATTCGACCGCGAACGGCGCGGGCGAGGCGAGTCAGAACCGTGCCGCGAGGTGGCGCACCGGAACCGTCACGCTGCACGGCGCGCCGAGCAATTCGACCAGCAGCATCACCCGCTCGGCCGCCGTGCGGGCCTGGAAGATCGCGTGCAATCCCGCCAGCGCGCCACCGGTGATGTGGACGCAGTCGCCCGCGCGCATCACCGGTGGCTCAAGCACGACCAGCCCTGCGGCATCGCTGCGGGCGGCGATTGCGTCGATCACGCGGTCGGGAATCCGCGCCAGTTCGGTGCCGAAACGCACCAGACCGCAGATCCCGCGCGTTGAACGTATCCGCGCCATTTCGTCGCGCGCGGGATCGGCATGCAGGAACAGATAGCGCGGGAACAGCGGGTCGAGCGACTCGCGCACGCCATCGCGCGTGCGCCGCTCGCGGCGTACGCGCGGCAAGCGACAGTCGAAGCCCTGCCGCTGCAGGTGCGCCAGCCCGAGTGCTTCCGACCGCGGCTTGGTCATGACGGCGAACCACTGCATCTACGGATGTCCCCTTGCGCCTTGGCTCGCGTGGACTCCGCCGGCGCCTGTGAAGTCGCCGACGGCGTGCCGGCTCGCCTTCGTATTGTCCCCGTGGAGCGCGCGGCCTGGATCGCCGGCAACCAGAATGCCACACGTGTTCACGTGTTGAACGCAGTAGACAAAAAAAACCGGGGATCGGGCACGCCGATCCCCGGTGGGGGGAAGGCCGGTCCCCGGGGGGAGGGGGAGGAGAGCAGGACCGGCCGTGGTAAATCAAGCATGAAGCGTGCCACTGCGAAGCGGCGGTGAATCGACAGTTGCTCGCGACCGCGTTGCCCGTCGATCAGGAGCAACGCGAAGAAAAGAACGGGAAGAGCCCTATTTTCCCGCACCGCCCTCCTCGTTCATCGCAATCCGGCCAACCCACTCGCCTTGCGCGAATTCTGCGCGCAGGGCCAAAGAGGCCGATTCCAGGAAACTTTCGTCGTAGCCGCGCTGCGCCTCTACAAGGCTGCACACGTCGCCAACACAAATGCGGTCGCCCCAGACGTTGCGGCCGAGGCCGCCGTTGTCGACCACGATCCAGCCGTCGATGACCAGGCTTACGTGCCCGGCCTCGGCAAAGGGTTTGCGGCCATACAGCCACTGCATGCGTTCGGGCGCGATACCCATGGCCAGCGCGCGCGTCTGCGCCTCTGCAGCGGCTTCGGTGCAGCGGTCCTTGCTCGATCTCACGTCTGCCGTCCATGCGGGCAGTTCTTCGCCAAAGATCGCGTTCACCTGGGCGGTCGCGCAGCCACCGAGTAACGGCAGGCCTGACGCTACGAGCGCGAGACGGAAAACTAGATGCAGCGGGTAGCGATGGCTCATGGCGATCTTCTCGACGCGGCGCGGTCGAGAAGAGGCTGTGACCGGTGCACGTCGGCTCCCGCCCACGGGGTGCGGAAGACGTCGGGGCGAACCCTACAGGGTCAGTCGGCGGTCCATCGCAGGCGTCGCGGTGCTTCACGCACGCGCTTCGAACGCTTCACGCGCGCTCTGCCGGCGGTGCAGGCAGCGGCAGACTGACCTGGACACGACTGCCACCACCGCGCAGCAGCCGAAGCTGCAAGGTGCCGCCGATCATGACCGCGCGATCATGCATCGAGATCGATCCTCCGTGATCGGCATCCAGCGGCCGGCTGCTGGCGCCGATGCGCAACTCCAGCGCTGCGGGTGTCGCTCGTAGCGCGATCGTGATGCGAGCAGCGGGAGCGCACAACGCAGCCACAGCGTCCTGCACGATCCGGAACGCGATCAGCCCGATATCTGCCGGAATCGCATGACGCAGGCGGCAACTCAGATCGATCTGCACGCCTCGCACGCCGGAGAGCCGCGAAGCCAGCGCGCCGAGTGCCGCCGCCAGGCCCTCCTCATCGATCAGCGCCGGGCGCAGGAGGAGGCTGAGGTCGCGTGCTGCACCGAGCAGCCGTCGCAGCTCCGCCAAAGTCGCGTCGATGACCTCCGCGCCATCGGGCGCCGACTTGGCATATTCGAGCTCGAGGACCGCAGCGGTGAGGGTCTGGCCGAGGTCATCATGCAGCATTCGGGCGATACGACGGCGCTCTTCTTCCTGGTCTTGAAGCACGCGCAAGGCGAGCGCATTGCGACGCGGTTTCGTTGGCGGCGGATGCGTTGGGGCTTTGCGGCGACGCTGCATGGAGCGAATCGTAGCCTGAACGAGGCACGCGCCGCGCGCCATGCGACGCGAACCGGGTCGCGCTGCTGTCGATGCCGTACACGATGCGTCCCATCCAGAAACGACGAAGCCCCGGCTAACCGGGGCTTGGAGTGTCAACCTGTCAAGGCGCGGGCGTATCGACTCAGGCTTCCGCCGGCTCCGCAATCGCGGCAGGACGGTCGACCAGTTCCACATACGCCATCGGCGCTGCGTCGCCAGCGCGGAATCCGCACTTCAGGATCCGCAGATAACCACCCGGACGGGTGCGATAGCGCGGACCGATCTCGGTGAACAGCTTGCCCACCGCCGACTTGTCGCGCAGGCGATTGAAAGCCAATCGCCGATTGGCCACGCCGTCGATCTTGGCCAGAGTGATCAGGGGCTCGGCAACGCGCCGCAGCTCCTTGGCCTTGGGCAGGGTGGTCTTGATGATCTCGTGCTGGAACAGCGAGTTGGCCATGTTGCGGAACATGGCCGAACGGTGGCTGCTGTTGCGATTGAGTTTGCGGCCGGATTTCAGATGGCGCATGACGCGGATTCCTTGGTTGTCGTGCGCGGGCCTTAGCCCGTCTGCATGCCGTGGTTGAGACCCGCCGGCGGCCAGCTCTCGAGCTTCATGCCGAGCGAAAGACCGCGCTGCGCGAGGACCTCCTTGATCTCGGTCAGCGACTTCTTGCCGAGGTTGGGGGTCTTGAGCAGCTCGACTTCCGTCTTCTGCACAAGATCACCGATGTAATAGATACTCTCGGCCTTCAGGCAGTTGGCGGAACGTACGGTCAGCTCGAGGTCGTCGATCGGACGCAGCAACACCGGATCCATGCCGGCGCCGGAGGGCTTGACACCGCTGGTCTCGCGACGGGTGAAATCGCCGAACACCGACAGCTGGTCGGCGAGGATATCGGCAGCCTTGCGCACTGCTTCTTCCGCATCGACGGTGCCGTTGGTCTCGATATCGAGGACCAGCTTGTCGAGGTCGGTGCGCTGTTCAACGCGCGCGTTGTCGACTTCGAAAGCGACACGACGCACCGGGCAGAACGACGCATCCAGATGCAGGCGACCGATCGGGCGCGCTTCATCATCGGGGCGACGACGTGTGGAGGCAGCCTCGTAGCCGATCCCGCGCGCGATGCGCAGACGCATGTTGAGGCTGGCATCCTTGGTGAGATGGCAGATCACGTGCTCGGGATTGACGATCTCGACGTTGTGATCGACCGTGATGTCGCTCGCGCGCACGATTCCGGCGCCCTTCTTGGAAAGGGTCACCGTCGTCTCATCGACGTTGTGCATGCGGATGGCGATGTCCTTGAGGTTGAGCAGGACTTCGATCACGTCCTCCTGCAGGCCTTCAAGGGTGGTGTATTCATGCAGCACGCCATCGATCTCGACTTCGGTGATGGCGGCGCCAGGAATCGACGACAGCAGGACGCGACGCAGCGCGTTGCCGAGGGTATGGCCGAAACCACGGGCCAAAGGCTCGACAACGACCCTGGCTCGGTTGGTGCCGAGCTTTTCCGCGCTGATGCCGCGCGGACGCAAAACATTGGTGGATGAAACTGCCATGGGCGACGCTCTTCCGGGTTACTTCGAATACAACTCGACAATCAACGCTTCGTTGATGTCGGACGGCAGATCAGCGCGCTCTGGGAGTGCCTTGTACGTGCCGCTGAACTTCTTGGTATCCACTTCGAGCCAATTCGGCGCGAGATCCATTTCTTCGCTCAGCTTGATCGCTTCCTGCACCCGCAGCTGCGCTCTCGCACGCTCGGTAACGGCCACCAGGTCGCCGGGCTTGACGGCATACGAGGCGAGGTTCACGGACTTGCCGTTGACCAGCACGCCCTTGTGCGAAACCAGCTGGCGGGCCTGGGCGCGGGTGACCGCGAATCCCATCCGGTACACCACGTTGTCCAGGCGCGACTCCAGGATGCGCAGCAGGTTTTCACCCGTATTGCCCTTCTGGTTGGCGGCCCGGGTGTAGACCCCGCGGAACTGCTTTTCAAGCAAGCCGTAGATGCGCTTGACCTTCTGCTTCTCACGCAACTGCACCGCGTAATCGGACAGACGCGCACGCTTCGACGCGCCGTGTTGACCGGGCTTCGTCTCCAGCTTGCACTTGGAGTCCAGCGCACGCGCAGGACTCTTCAGGCTCAGGTCGGCGCCTTCGCGGCGCGCCAGTTTACAGGTAGGACCAATGTAACGTGCCATGACAGATGTGCTCTCCGGATCAAACGCGCCGCTTTTTCGGCGGACGGCAGCCGTTGTGCGGAATCGGGGTTACGTCGATGATGTTGGTGACCTTGTAGCCGATCGCATTCAGGGCGCGAACTGCCGACTCGCGGCCAGGCCCCGGGCCCTTGATGCGGACTTCGAGGGTCTTCAAGCCGTAGTCGAGCGCGGCGCGGCCAGCCTTGTCGGCGGCGACCTGAGCTGCGAAAGGCGTGCTCTTGCGCGAGCCGCGGAAACCGGCACCGCCCGAAGTCGCCCACGACAGCGCGTTGCCTTGGCGGTCGGTGATGGTGACCACGGTGTTGTTGAAGGACGCTTGCACGTGCGCAATGCCGTCGGTAACGACGCGCTTGATCTTCTTCTTCTGCTTGGCAGTGGAGGCTGCAGCTGGCTTGTTCATTTTTGGCTACCGGTAACGGTCGGATTCTTCACTTCTTGATCTGCTTGCGCGGGCCCTTGCGGGTGCGCGCGTTGGTACGCGTACGCTGCCCACGCATCGGCAAGCCGCGACGATGGCGCAGGCCGCGATAGCAGCCCAGGTCCATCAGGCGCTTGATGCTGATGCCCACCTCGCGGCGCAGATCGCCTTCGACCGTGAACCGCGCCACTTCCTGGCGCAGCTTGTCGACCTCGGCTTCAGTCAGGTCCTTGACCTTGGTCGAGGACTTCACGCCTGCCGAGACGCAGACCTTCTTCGACCGCGTACGGCCAATACCGTAGATGTTCTGCAGCGCGATCCACGCGTGTTTGTGGACCGGCAGGTTAACGCCCGCAATGCGCGCCATGTGTTTGCTTCTCCGATTTCAACGAGTTGCGCGGGGAACGCGCAAGTATACATGTCAATTCATACCCTGAACAGCCGCGCCGCTCAGGGGCAGCCGCCAGGAATCCAACCACCCGGTGCCGCGTCTCAGCCGCGAAGCTGGCCGCCGCGCCCGTACGTCTTCAGGTTTGCCTTCTTGAGCAGGCTCTCGTACTGATGTGACATCAGATGCGCCTGTACCTGGGCCGTGAAGTCCATGACCACCACGACCACAATCAGCAGCGAGGTTCCGCCGAAGTAGAACGGTACGTTCCACCCCATTCGCATGAATTCCGGCAACAAGCAGACCGCAACGAGGTAAAGCGATCCGACCGCCGTCAGGCGGGTGATCACGCCATCGATGTACTCGGCGGTCGACTTGCCCGGTCGAATGCCCGGGATCAAGGCCCCGGACTTCTTCAGGTTCTCTGCGGTCTCGTTCGAGTTGAACACCAGCGCGGTGTAGAAGAACGCAAAGAACACGATCAGGAACGCGTACAGCGCCAGATGCAGCAACTCTCCAGGCGCCAGCGCACCGGCAATCGTCTGCAGCCACCGAATGTCGTTCGACTGGCTCATCCACGACATCGCGGTGGCCGGGAACATGATGATCGATGAGGCGAAAATCGCCGGAATCACGCCCGACATGTTCAGCTTCAGCGGCAGGTGCGAGCTCTGATTCTGGTACGCACGTGCGCCGCCCTGGCGTCGCGCATAGTTCACCGTGATCCTGCGCTGGCCACGCTCGACGAACACCACGAACGCGGTCACCGCGAGCACCACCACCACGATGAGCACCGCAACCAGCGGATGCAGCGCACCGGTACTGACCAATTCCAGGGTGCCGACCACCGCAGACGGCAGGCCGGCCACGATTCCCGCGAAAATGATCAGCGAGATGCCGTTACCGATACCTCGCTCTGTAACCTGTTCGCCCAGCCACATCAGAAACATGGTGCCGGCCGTGAGTCCGATAATGGCACTGAACACGAACGCAGGACCCGGGTTGACCACCACCTGGATTCCACCTGCCGCACCGCTGGCCTGCAGCGCCATCGCAACGCCGGCAGCCTGGAAGGCCGCGAGGAACAGGGCGCCGAACCGGGTGTACTGGGTGATCTTGCGACGCCCGGACTCGCCTTCCTTGCGCAGTGCCTGCAGGCTGGGCACCACCTGCGCCATCAGCTGCACGATGATCGAAGCCGAAATGTAGGGGATCACGTTCAGCGCGAATACCGACATGCGCCCGAGCGCACCGCCGGAGAACATGTTGAACATGTCCATGATGGTGCCGCGCTGGGATTCCATCAGCTGCACCATCGCGTCGGGATTGATCCCGGGCACCGGAATGAAGGTACCGAACCGGAAAACGATCAGCGCACCCACCACAAACAGCAGGCGCTGCTTGAGTTCACTCAACTGGCCCAAACGGCCGAGCGCGGATTGTGCCGGTGCATTCGCCATCCGATTACTCCACGCTTCCGCCAGCTGCTTCGATCGCAGCCTTGGCGCCCGCAGTCACCGCAACGCCCTTGATGACGTACTTGCGGCCGACTTCGCCCTTCTTGACCAGCTTTGCGCGCTTGGCGGCGGCCGGAATCAGACCGGCAGCCTGCAGCGCTGCGAAATTCACGTCGATGCCGGGCAGTCGATCCAGCGCATACAGCAGCACTTCGGCAGTATCGTCTTTCAGCTTGGAGCGGAAACCGACCTTGGGCAAGCGCCGCTGCAGCGGCATCTGGCCGCCCTCGAAACCTGGCTTGACCTTGCCCTTGCCGGAACGGGCGAACTGGCCCTTGTGACCGCGACCGGCAGTCTTGCCCAGACCCGATCCGATACCACGACCAACGCGGGTGCGCTCTTTGCGCGACCCGGCGGCAGGCTTGAGAGTGTTCAGACGCATGACCTTCTCCTTGTTGCGGGGCGGCGCGGTCATTCTTCGACGCGCACGAGATAGCTGACCTGGTTGATCAGGCCGCGCACGCTTGGGCTGTCCTTGAGTTCGCGCACACTGTTCAACTTGCCAAGACCCAAGGCCTTGACGCTGGTCCGGTGCCGGGCTGGGCAGCTGTTGGTGCTCTTTACCAATCGCACCTTGACCATCTTGACCTCGACCACCTTGTCGTTGGTCACCTTTTCGTTGGTCACCTTGTCACTGGCCTTAGCCATTGCGAGTCTCCTCGCCGGTCAGCTCAGCAACCGACTTGCCGCGTTTCGCGGCGATCTCGGCGGGCGACGAAATCGCCTGCAGGCCTTTGATCGTAGCGCGCACGAGGTTGATCGGATTGCGCGAACCCACCGCCTTCGCGAGTACGTTCTTGACCCCGACAACTTCAAAAACCGCGCGCATGGCGCCACCGGCGATCACGCCGGTACCTTCCGACGCGGGCTGCATGAAGACCTTGGCAGCACCGTGGTGCGCCTTCACCGAATAAAACAGGGTGCCGTTCTTCAGCGAGACATCAACCATGTTCTTGCGGGCCTGGTCCATCGCCTTGGAAATGGCCACCGGCACTTCGCGCGCCTTGCCATAGCCCAGGCCAACCTTGCCCTCGCCGTCGCCGACTACCGTCAGTGCGGTAAAACTGAATGTACGTCCGCCCTTGACCACCTTGGCCACGCGGTTGACGGCAATCAGCTTCTCGAGCAGGCCATCGGAGTTGTCACGATCGTTGGTATTCATCTGTCTACCGAATGCTTGCGGCAAAGCCGCTTGGAGTTGTTGGTTGCGGGGTCGATCAGAACTTCAGGCCAGCTTCGCGTGCCGCGTCGGCAAGCGCCGCGATCCGCCCGTGATACAGGAACCCTGAACGGTCGAAGGCTACGTGTTCGATTCCAGCGGCAATCGCCCGTTCGGCAACGATGCGGCCGACGACAGCCGCCGCATCCTTGTTCTTGGTACCGCTCAAACCGTCGCGTACATCCTTCTGCACCGTCGACGCAGAAGCAACGACCTTGTTGCCCGATGCTGCGATGACCTGCGCATAGATGTGCTGCCCGCTGCGATGCACGGTCAGGCGCGCCACGGCAAGAGTGCGAATATGCATGCGTGTGCGCTTGGCGCGACGCAGTCGACTTTCGTTCTTTTCCACGATCAAAACTCCTCAGCCGGAACAGCCCTTAGGCCTTCTTGGCTTCCTTCAACGTGATCTTCTCGCCCGAATAACGGACGCCCTTGCCCTTGTAAGGCTCCGGTGGTCGGAACCCGCGAATCTTCGCTGCCACCTGTCCGACGCTCTGCTTGTCGGTGCCCTTGATCAGCACCTCGGTCTGCGTCGGGACTTCAATCGTGATGCCGTCCGGAGTCTTGAACACCACCGGATGGGAGAACCCCAGGGTAAGATTCAGGTCCTTGCCTTGCAGCGAGGCGCGATAGCCGACGCCGACAAGTTCCAGCTTGCGGGAGTAGCCGTCGCTCACGCCAAGCACCATGTTGTTGACCAACGCCCGCGCCGTACCGGCATTGCGGTCGTCGGAGGTTCGCGACGTGAACAACAGTTCCGAACCATTGAGCACCACATCGACGCCGGGCAGCGGGGCTAGGTGCAGCGAACCTTTCGGCCCCTTCACCGTAACGCGACCGTTGTCGATCTTGCACTCGACGCCCTTGGGCAGGACTACAGGCTTCTTGGCTACACGAGACATGCTGTTACTCCTTACGCCACCAGGCAGATGACTTCGCCGCCAAGGCCCTTCGCCCTGGCCTGCTTGTCGGTCATCAGGCCCGACGACGTCGAAACGATCGAGATACCGAGGCCGTTGAGCACTCGCGGCAATGCGGTGCTGGCACGGTACGCACGCAGGCCAGGTCGGCTGATCCGCTCGAGGCGATCGATGGCCGGCTTGCCGAGGTAGTACTTTAATGCAACCTCGATTTCCTTGCGCTTGTTGCCGAGGTCGCGCTCGATGACATCATTGATGTAGCCCTCGTCCTTGAGCAAACGCGCCAGCGCCAACTTGGCCTTCGACGCAGGCATGCGAACGCTTGCCTTGCCGATTGCCTGCGCGTTGCGGATGCGGACAAACATGTCCGCGATGGGATCAGTCATGCTCATATTCTTGTTCCTGTAATGCTCTGGGCACCGATATCCAATGGACTACCAGCTGGCCTTGCGCAGGCCTGGTACGTCGCCCCGCATGGTGGCTTCGCGAAGCTTGTTGCGGCTCAGACCGAACTTGGCGTACACGCCCCGCGGTCGGCCTGTGAGCAAGCAACGGCTGCGCTGGCGAACCGGGCTGGCATCGCGCGGAAGCTTCTGCAGCTGCTTCTGCGCGTCCGCCTTGACGTCGAAAGACGCCTTGGGGTCGGCGATCAGCCGCTTCAGTTCCGTGCGCTTGCCAGCGAACTTCTTAACCAGCTTGGCTCGCTTGGCTTCGCGGTTGACCATGCATGTCTTGGCCATTTCGGCAGGTATCCTGGGTCAGATAATCAGTTGCGGAACGGAAAGCTGAAGGCTTCCAGCAGCGCTTTGGCTTCAGCATCGGTGTTGGCACTGGTGGTGATGGCGATATCCATCCCGCGCAATGCGTCGACCTGGTCGAAGTTGATCTCCGGGAAGATGATCTGTTCCTTGATCCCGAAGTTGAAGTTACCGCGGCCGTCGAAGGAACGACCAGATACGCCGCGGAAATCGCGCACACGAGGCAGCGCGATGTTCACCAGGCGATCGAGGAACTCGTACATGTGCGCCCGGCGCAAGGTGACCTTGCAACCGATCGGCCAGCCGTCGCGGATCTTGAAGGTGGCGATCGACTTGCGCGCGAGCGTAGCGATCGGCTTCTGACCCGAGATCTTCGACATGTCGTCGATCGCGTTCTCGAGCACCTTCTTGTTGCCGACAGCCTCACCGACGCCCATGTTGAGCGTGATCTTCTGCAAGCGCGGAACCTGCATGACGTTCTTGTACCCGAAGCGTTCCATCAGCTTGGGCACAACCGCTTCTTTGTAGTTTTTTTCGAGCCGAATCGTCACGGCAGCCTACCTCAGATGTCGACCACTTCGCCGGAGGATCGGAAGACGCGTACCTTGCGTCCGTCTTCCAGCGTCTTGAAGCCGACGCGATCACCGGAGTTGGTCGATGGGTTGAAGATCAATACATTGGAAACATGGATCGGCGCCTCGCGCTCGACGATCCCGCCCGGCTGGTTGGCCTGCGGGTTCGGCTTGGTGTGGCGCTTGATCAGGTTGACGTTCTGCACCACGACCTTCTCGTCGAGCACGCGCAGCACCTCACCCTTCTGTCCTTTGTTCTTGCCGGTGATCACCATGACCTGATCACCTTTGCGAATACGCTTCATGACATTTCCCTCAAAGCACTTCGGGCGCCAGCGAGACGATCTTCATGAACCGCTCGGTGCGCAGCTCGCGCGTGACCGGCCCGAAGATGCGCGTGCCGATCGGCTCGAGCTTGTTGTTGAGCAGAACCGCGGCATTGCCGTCGAAGCGGATCAGCGAGCCGTCGGGACGACGCACGCCCTTGCGCGTACGCACGACGACGGCGTCGTAGACCTCGCCCTTCTTGACCTTGCCACGGGGAATCGCGTCCTTGATCGACACCTTGATGATGTCGCCGATGTGGGCGTAGCGGCGCTTCGATCCACCGAGCACCTTGATGCACATGAGTTCGCGGGCACCGCTGTTGTCGGCGGCTGCGAGGCGACTCTGCGTCTGAATCATCTGTGAACTCCTTTGTCAGGGTCGCGTGCGATTACTGGGCGCGCTCGACGATGGCCACGACCTTGAAATTCTTGGTCTTGGACAGCGGTCGGCACTCGACGATACGAACCAGATCGCCTTCGCGACATTCGCCCTGCTCATCGTGCGCGTGCACCTTGGTGGACCGGCGTGCGTACTTTCCGTAGAGCGAGTGCTGAACCTGACGCTCGAGCAGGACCGTAACGGTCTTCTGCATCTTGCTGCTCACCACACGGCCCTCGAGGGCTGCATGCTTGACTACGTTGTCGGTCATGACGGGGCCTTACTTCTTCGCGGTCAGAGCAGTCTTGATGCGCGCGATGTCGCGGCGCACCTGACGGATCTGGTGGGTCTGGGTCATCTGGCCGGTGCCGCGCTGCATGCGCAGGTTGAACTGCTCCTTGCGCAGATCGGTCAGGTCGATGGCAAGGTCGGCAGCCGACTTGCTCTTGATTTGTTTAGCATCCATCACAGCACCGTCCGGTTAACGAAAGCGGTTTGCACAGACAACTTGGCGGCAGCAAGGCGGAAAGCCTCGCGTGCGGTAGCCTCGTCGACACCCTCCATCTCGTAGAGCATGCGACCAGGCTGCACGACGGCTACGAAGAACTCGACGCTGCCCTTGCCGTTGCCCATGCGAACTTCGATCGGTTTGCGGCTGATCGGCTTGTCCGGAAAAATGCGGATCCATAGCTTGCCACCGCGCTTGACGAAGCGCGAAATGGCGCGTCGTGCAGACTCGATCTGGCGGGCAGTCAGGTGACCGTGGGTGGTCGCCCGCAGTCCGTACTCACCAAAGCTCACCTTGTTTCCGACATAGCTAAGACCACGGTTGCGGCCCTTGTGCTGTTTGCGGAATTTCTGACGACTGGGTTGCAACATGGCTCAGTTCCTCACTTCGCAGCGGTGCGCTCGGGCTTGCCGGGCGCAATCGCCTCTTGGCTCGCCGCGTGCAAGTCGAACACCTCGCCCTTGTAGATCCATACCTTCACCCCAATCACGCCATAGGTCGTGCGGGCCTCGGCGAAACCGTAGTCGATGTCCGCGCGCAGCGTGTGCAGCGGCACGCGACCTTCGCGATACCACTCGGTGCGTGCGATCTCGGCGCCATTCAGGCGGCCGGCGACGTTGACCTTGATCCCCAGGGCGCCAAGGCGCATTGCATTACCGACCGAACGCTTCATGGCGCGGCGAAACATGATGCGCCGCTCGAGCTGCTGCGCGATCGACTCGGAAACCAGCTGTGCGTCCAGCTCGGGCTTGCGCACTTCCGCCACGTTGATGTGCGCGGGTACACCCATCAGGTCGGAAACTTCGCGACGCAGCTTCTCGATGTCCTCGCCCTTCTTGCCGATCACCACGCCAGGACGTGCGGTCAGGATCGTGACCCGCGCGCTCTTGGCAGGGCGCTCAATCAGGATCTTCGACACGCCAGCTTGTGCGAGCTTGGTACGCAACATCTCGCGCACCTTGAGGTCGCCCGCAAGGTACTGCGCGTAGTCGCGCTTGTTCGCGTACCACTTCGACGTCCAATCTTTGGAAATGCCGAGGCGGATACCGGTTGGATGAACCTTGTGACCCATTGTTCAGTTCCTTCGCTTACTTGCCGGTACCAACAACCACGGTGATGTGGCTGGACCGCTTGAGAATCTGCACACCGCGACCTTTCGCACGCGGATGGAAACGCTTCAGGGTTGGGCCCTCATCGACGAAGATCCGTGCGACCTTGAGCTCGTCGACGTCTGCGCCGAGATTGTTCTCGGCATTGGCCACGGCCGACAGCAGCACCTTGTTGACGATCTGCGCGGCCTTCTTGGTGCTGAACGCGAGCACATCGCGCGCGCGCCCGACGGGCAGCCCGCGGACCTGGTCGGCGACCAGACGAACCTTCTGCGGCGAAATGCGAGTGCCGCGCAGGATGGCTTTAGCTTCCATCGATATTCCCCTTACTTCCTGGCCTCGGAGGCCTTCTTGTCGCCGGAGTGCCCCTTGAACGTGCGCGTCACCGCAAACTCGCCGAGCTTGTGCCCGACCATGTTTTCGTTGACGAGCACCGGCACGTGCTGGCGACCGTTGTGCACTGCGATCGTGAGTCCAACCATCTCGGGCAGGATCATGGAGCGTCGCGACCAGGTCTTGATCGGGCGCTTGCTGTTGATTGCGACGGCCGCGTCCACCTTCTTCAGGAGGTGCAGATCGATGAACGGGCCTTTCTTGAGTGAACGTGCCATGGACGTTACCTATCAGCTTCGACGATCGCGCACGATGAACTTATCGGTGCGCTTGTTCTTGCGGGTCTTGTAACCCTTGGACGGCACGCCCCAAGGCGATACAGGATGGGGATTGCCCTGGCCGGATCGACCTTCGCCACCACCGTGCGGATGGTCGACCGGATTCATGGCCGCGCCGCGCACGGTCGGGCGAACGCCCTTCCAGCGCATTGCACCAGCCTTGCCGATCTTGCGCAGGCTGTGTTCGTCGTTGCCGACCTCGCCCAACGTAGCGTGGCAATCCGCCGGCACCTTGCGCGTCTCGCCAGAGCGCAGGCGCAGCGTGGCGTAACCCTGCTCGCGTGCAATCAGCTGTGCCGAGGCGCCTGCACTGCGGGCAATCTGCGCGCCCTTGCCAGGGCGCATCTCGATGCAATGCACGGTCGCGCCGATCGGCACGTTGCGCAACGGCAGCGAGTTGCCGTTCTTGATCGGCGCATCGCGGCCGGCCATGAGCTGCTCGCCCACCTGCACGCCCTTCGGCGCGATGATGTAGCGACGCTCGCCGTCGGCGTAACACAGCAAGGCGATGTGAGCGGTGCGGTTCGGGTCGTATTCGATACGCTCGACGCGCGCAGGAATTCCTTCCTTGTCGCGCTTGAAATCGATCAAGCGGTAATGATGCTTGTGGCCACCACCGATATGGCGGGTGGTGATGCGGCCGTAGTTGTTGCGACCGCCTGTCTTGTGTTGCGCCTCGGTCAGTGCCGCAACCGGGTCGCCTTTGTACAGACCAGCCGTCGCGACGCGCACCATGGCGCGTCGTCCGGGAGAGGTCGGCTTGAAATTGATGAGTGCCATGGATGCCTACCTCAGGCCTTCGCGACCAGGTCGATGGTTTGCCCCTCGCCAAGGCTCACATAAGCCTTGCGCCAGGTGCCTCGTTTACCGGTGCGACCGCGAAAGGCCTTGCGCTTGCCCTTGACGTTCACTACCCGAACCGCGTCGACCTTGACCTTGAACATGGTCTCGACAGCAGCCTTGACGTCCGCCTTGGTCGCGTCGGACGCGACCTCGAACACGAACTGGTTGGCGACTTCCTGCAGGCGCGAACTCTTTTCAGAGACGTGCGGTGCGCGAATCACATTGATCAGACGCTCGTTGCTCATGCCAGCCACTCCTCGACCTTGCGCAGCGACTCGACCGTCATCACGACGTGGTCGGCCCCGATCAGCGACACCGGGTCGATCGCGGCAACGTCGACCACCGCGATCGACGCGATGTTGCGCGCCGCGCGGAACAATCCGTCGCTGCCGTTCTCGGTGACCACCAGCGTGCGGCCGGTACCCATAGCCTTGAGCTTGGCGGCGAGACTGGCGGTCTTGGGTGCATCGACCTCGAAGGTATCGACGATCTGCAGGCGCTCCTGGCGGAGCAGCTCGGACAGGATCGACGAGATCGCACCGCGGTACATCTTGCGGTTGAGCTTCTGCGAGAAATCGCGCGGGCGCGCTGCGAAAGTCACGCCGCCGCCGACGAAGATAGGCGCACGGTAGTCGCCATGGCGCGCGCCACCGCCCTTCTGGTTCTTGAACTTCTTGGTGGTACCGCTGAGGTCGCCGCGCGACTTCTGCTTCTTGGTTCCAGCGCGCCCGCCTGCACGGTAGGCATTGACGGCCTGGTGCACGAGGTCCTCGCGATACGCTCGACCGAAGACAATGTCGGAGACGCTCACGGCCTTGTCGGATCCAACTACATTGAGTTCCATGGTTCGCTCCTCAGCCCTTGCTTGCCGGGCGAATCACCACGTCGCCACCCGGAGCGCCGGGCACGGAGCCCTTGATGGCGATGAGGTGACGCTCGGTGTCGATCTTGACCACCTTCAAATTCTGCATCGACTGCTGCACCGCACCCATGTGGCCGGACATCTTCTTGCCCTTGAATACGCGGCCCGGCGTCTGACGCTGGCCGATCGAACCCGGCGAGCGATGCGACAGGGAGTTACCGTGGGTGGCATCGCCCATCGTGAAGTGGTGGCGCTTGATGGTGCCGGCGAAGCCCTTGCCCTTGGTGATGCCTGCAACGTCGACCACCTGGCCGACCGTGAAGGTGTCTACCTTGATCTCGTTGCCGACCGCAAACTTGCCGACTTCGGTCGCGTCAACCCGGAACTCCCACAAGCCGCGCCCACCCTCTACCTTGGCCTTGGCGAAATGTCCCGCCTCAGGCTTCAGCAAAAGCGATGCACGCTTGCTGCCGGCAGTGACCTGCACGGCATCATAGCCGTCGGTTTCCGCGGTCTTGACCTGCGTCACCCGATTCGGCGTCGCTTCGATCAGCGTCACCGGGATCGAAACGCCCTCGTCGGTGAACACCCGTGTCATGCCGCATTTGCGGCCTACCAATCCGATACTCATGGTCTTA
This sequence comes from Lysobacterales bacterium, assembly GCA_038249585.1. Lineage (GTDB taxonomy): Bacteria > Pseudomonadota > Gammaproteobacteria > Xanthomonadales > Ahniellaceae > UBA4656. The sequence goes on from JBBSDI010000011.1 coordinate 22,957, forward strand.
AGCCTTCGGCCGTACCTGTCAATACAGCTTGATCTGAACGTCGACGCCCGCCGCGAGGTCGAGCTTCATCAGCGCGTCGACCGTCTTGTCGTTGGGATCGACGATATCGAGCACGCGCTTGTGGGTGCGAGTCTCGTACTGGTCGCGTGCATCCTTGTCGGCATGCGGCGCGGTGAGGATCGTATAGCGCTCGATCTTGGTCGGCAGCGGGATGGGACCGCGCACCTGCGCGCCCGTTCGTTTTGCCGTTTCCACGATTTCACTCGCCGAGCGGTCGATCAAACGATGATCGAACGCCTTGAGGCGAATGCGGATTCTCTGGTCTGCCATTTCCAATTCCTCAGATGCGGGACCGCGGCGCGCACACCGACGGCCACTCGCGGGATTCGTTGCTTTACTCGACGATCTTCGCCACCACGCCGGCGCCGACCGTACGGCCGCCCTCGCGGATCGCAAAACGCAGCCCGTCTTCCATCGCAATCGGGGCGATCAGCGTCACCACCATCTTGATGTTGTCGCCAGGCATGACCA
>JBBSDI010000012.1:0-23415 GCA_038249585.1 Lysobacterales bacterium
ATGTTTCGCGGCGATGAAACCGAAATCGTGATCATCGACGATGGTGCGATCGGGCGCCGCACCAGCCGCAGCGGGGCGATCTCGGCACCGCCGCCGGTGCGCGACTTCGTGGCGGCACGAGTCGCGGTCGATTGAGCCGCAAGTGGCGGGTCGAATACCCGCGCTCCGCGCGGCATTCCGTGGTCGTAACGCGCGGCAATCCATCCTCGTAGGGCAGGTCGCGCCCGACCTGCCATCACGGTCGCTGCGACGATCATCGACGCGCACGCGACGACGATGGGCAACGCGATGGGTACAGCGGCGGCTCGAAGACCCGCCCTCCGGGCTACTGCGCGTGCGCCCAGCGCCGGATGTGCGCGTGCATCGCATCCAGTCCGTCGGTGAGTGCCGCCGGTCCGGGCTGCAGAATGAGCGGCGATTTGATCTCGTGAAGTTCGCCATCGCGCACCGCCGGCAGCGCATCCCAACCCGCGCGCGCGGCAACCCGCTCGGCACGAAAGCGCTTGCCGCACCATGAGCCGAACATGATCTGCGGTGCCGCCGCGATCACCTCGCTGTCGTCGGCCAGGATGCGATCACGGGCCAGCGCGCATGCGGCCCGCGCCGGCAGGATGTCGTCACCGCCTGCGATGCGTACCAACTCGCAAACCCACTGGATGCCGCTGATCAGCGGCTCATCCCACTCTTCGAAATAAACCCGCGGTCGACACGGCAACCGTGCGGCTGCCGCGCGCACTGCGTCCACATGCGCCTGCAAGCGGTCCGCGTAGAGGTCGGCTGCCGCCGCCGCGCCCACCATCGCGCCGAGCCTGCGCACGTAGCCAAGGATTCCCGCGACGCTGCGATGATTGCTGATCCACACCTCCACACCGCGCCGGATCAGCGCCTGCGCGATGTCGGCCTGGATGTCGGAAAAACCGATGGCCAGGTCCGGACGCAAGTCCATGATCGCTTCGATCTTCGCGCTGACGAAGGCCGACACCCTGGGCTTTTCGCGGCGCGCAGCGGGCGGCCGCACCGTGAATCCCGAGATGCCCACGATGCGATCCTGCTCGCCCAGTGCGTAGAGCACCTCGGTCGGCTCTTCGGTCAGGCACACGATGCGTTGCGGAAATGGATCGGGCATCGGACACCTCAGCGCGGCGGCCCATCCAGCGGCAGGTCGATGGTGAACACCGCCCCCTCGCCGGATCTACCTTCCGCCCTCGCGCACCCCCCGTGGCGTTCGGCGATGCGGCGTACGATGGCCAGGCCCATGCCGGTCCCCTCGAAGCGGCTGCGATCGTGCAGGCGCTCGAATGGCGCAAAGATCCGCTCGGCGTAGCGGTTGTCGAAGCCGATCCCGTTGTCGGCCACTTCGAGCCGGCAGTGCGGGCGCACGATACCGGTAGCGACCGCCGGCAGATCGATCACGGTTGCCGAAACCCGCACCTGCGGCGCCCGCTCGTCGGCGCGATACTTGATTGCATTTCCGATCAGGTTCTGCAGCAGCTGGCGCATCTGGATCGGGTCGGCGCGCAGGCGCGGCAGTGCGCACACCTCTATGCGAGCACCACTCAGGGCAATGCTCGCTTCGAGATCGGCGAGCACTCCGGCGGCGACCTCGCCCAGATCGATCGGCTCAGGATCCAGCATGCGATCGGACACCCGCGAATAGGCGAGCAGCTCGGCGACCAGTTCGCCCATGCGCGAGGCCGCAGCGCTCATCCGCTCGACCCAGTCGCGCGCCTGCGGCTCCAGCGCGGGCCCAGCGCGCTCGAACAACAGCGAGGCGAAGGTCTGGATCTTGCGCAGCGGTTCCTGCAGGTCGTGCGAGGCGGCGATCGCGAAGTCCTGCAGCTCGCGATTGCGGGCGCGCAGGTCCTCCATTGCCAGCGCCAGGCGCAACTGGGCCTCCTTGGTCGCGGTGATGTCCTGGAACGTTCCGAACACCCGCACCGCAGCCCCGCCAACGATCTCGACCTCGCCCAGCGCGCGTACCCAGCGTTCGCCGCCATGCACAGCGCGGATCCGCATCTCAAGGTCGAATGCCTCGCCCAGATCGAGCGCGCGGCGGACCGCTGCTGCAATCACCGGTCTATCGTCCTCGAAGTAGAACGACACCGCGGTGGCGACATCGACCGGCGTGCCGGGGTCCATCCCATGGATGCGGTAGGTCTCATCCGTCCAGCGCAACTCGTTGCGCGCCGGATCGATCGACCAGCCGCCGATACTGCCGATCCGCGCCACCCGTTCCAGCATCGCCGACTGGCGGGTCAGCGAGCGCAGGCTCTCGCGTTGTTCGGTCACATCGTGCATCACGCCCCACAGGCGCAACACCACACCGGTCTGGTCGTGGACGGGCTCGCCCATGCCAACCGCGAACCGCCGGCTGCCATCTGGCCGGCACAGCTCGAGATCCAGCGTGTATGGCTCGCCGAAGTCGAGCGCGCGCTGCACCGCAGCGTTCAGACGCGCGAAACTGTCCGCTGTCAGCAACTCCGGATGGTGCGCCAGCGCCGGCGGCCTGGGACCGATCGGCAGGCCGAAGGCACGATACATTCCGGCCGACCACATCACGCGGTCGGCCTGCGGATCCCAGGTCCAGTAGCCCAGCCCCGACATGCGTTCGGCCATCGCCAGCAGTGCTTCGCGTTCGTCCAGCTGCAGTTCCAGATCGCGGATTGCACTGACGTCGCGGTCGACGCCGACCATGCGCGCGGCGCGTTGCGCGCTGTCGCGTTCGACCACGTGTCCGACCGAGCGGATCCAGCGCCAGCTGCCGTCGCGATGGCGCAGGCGATGCTCGCAGGTGAATCCCAACGCACCCGGCGCGCAGCCGCGTTCGATCGCACCGAGCGCGGCGCCCAGATCGTCCGGGTGCACCCGCTCGCGCCACTCGCGGCTGCTTTCGCCGACTTCACCGTCGTGGTGGCCAAGCATCTGCCTCCATTCGCGCGAATAGATCTCGCGTCCGTTGGCGATGTCCCACAGCCAGACCGCATCGGAGCCTGCGGCCAAGGGCGCGCGCTCGGCAGACGCTTTCGCAGGCTGCGGAAACTCGATCTGCAGCAGGTTCCCGACCACCGCGCGGTGCGTATCGCGCAGCGCGCGCAGCTTGATCCGCTGCGGCACCGCCGTATTGGCGGGCGTGCCCACCACCACCGCGTGCTCGCTTGCAGCCGCGGCAGCGATGGCCGCCTGCAGATCGCATGCGTCGATCGCACGCAGCACATCGGCGGCATCGTCGACACCGAGCATGGCGCAAGCGACTGCGTTGGCATGCAGCAGGATACCGTCGCGATCGAGGACCACCACGGCACCGGCCGCCGCCTGCTCGAGCGCGGCCGCCAGCAGGGTGAGCGGTACGTGCATGGTGGCCATCAGCGCGTCGGCCACGCGCTCCCGTCGCGCCGGATGCAAGGCAGTGCGACGGTCGATGTGCTCATGGAAACAGCAAGCTGTGACGCCATGCGCCGTCCTGCCAGCGATGCAGGTGGCGCTCATGCAGGCGATGCGCGACGCCGTACCAGAACTCCACCGCATCGGGGAGCACGCGGTAGCCGGACCAGTGCGGCGGCCGCGGCACCGGCAAGTCGGCGAACTGGCGCGTGAAATCTGCGATCCGCGTGTCCAGTTCGGCGCGCGCGGCCAGCGGACGCGACTGGCTGGATGCCCACGCGCCGATCTGGCTCTCGCGCAGGCGGCTGGCGAAGTAGGCGTCGGCTTCGGCCGCCGTCACCGGCTCGACCGCGCCCTCGATGCGCACCTGTACCTGTGCGCGCAGGTGCTTCCACAGAAACAACAGCGCCGCGCGCGGGCGCTGCGCGAGCTGGTTGCCCTTGACGCTTTGGGTGTTGGTATAGAACACGAAGCCTTCGCGGTCGGCGTCCTTGAGCAGCACGGTACGCGCCGAGATATTGCCATCGGCACCGACCGTGGCCAGCGTCATCGCGGTCGGTTCCGGCTCGCCGGAAGCGGCCGCCTCGGCGAGCAGTGCGTGGAAGGTCGCCAGGATTTCAGGATCGAGTGTCACGCCGGAGTCGCCATGAGGAGCAGGCCGATAGTCTGCACGACAGGGCGCGCCGCACAAGGACCAGAATCAAGTTCGCGACGACGCGCCTGCCAATACCGCATCGGCGAACGCGATCGAATCGACCGGGCGCGTGCATACCGCGTCGGCCCCGGCCGCGAGCGCTGCGTCGCGCGCCGCAGCACCGGGCTCTGCCGCGACCGCCACCACCCGCCCCTGAAAACCCTGGCTGCGCAGCCGGAATGCGGCCGTATTGCCGGACAATCCCGGCATGCGCGCATCGATCACCGCCAGATCGGGTGCGTGGGCCAGCGCGTAGGCCACCGCGTCGTTGGCATTGCCGACCGCGTAGACCGCATAGCCGAGGTCCTGCAGCAGCATGCGCAACAGCTCGCGCTGCGCGGGATCATCGTCGGCCAGCAGCGCGCGGCCGCCGCGCAGCGCACGCGCGGCCGTGACAACTGCTGGCGACGGGGCTGCCGGCAACGCCGGCAGGCTTACCGAGAAGCAGGCGCCGTGGCCGGGCGTGGATTCGACCAGCGCATCGCCACCCATCTGTCGGGCAAGACGGCGCACGATCGCAAGCCCCAGTCCGGTGCCGCGCGGACCGCGCCCGGCGCCATTGTTGAACGGCTCGAAGATGCGCTCCTGGGCGTCGAGCGCAACGCCCTTGCCATCATCGGTCACCGCCAGATGCTGCCTGCCCCCATCGGCACCAATGCGCACCATGATGCGGCTGGCGCCCGCGTGGCGCAGCGCGTTGCCGACCAGGTTGATCAGGATCTGACGCACCCGCAAGGCATCGCCGAGCGGTGCCTCGCCGATCGTCCTTTCGACTTCGACATCGAGCGCGATCCCGGAATCTGCGGCGCTGCCGGCGAACAGTTCGCGCACGTCGGCGCCGAGTCGATCCGGATCCAGCGGCGCGCAGTCCGCTGCTGCACCCGCACCGGCCGCATCGCGCGCCCACTCGAGCAGGTTGTCGCTGAGCGCGAGCAGATGGGTCGCTGCACGACGGATCGCGCGCAGCGCCGGCAGCCGCCCTTGGGCCTGCTCGCCGGCGCTTTCCAGCAGGCGGACATAGCCGAACACCGCGGTCAGCGGCGAGCGGAACTCATGCGACAGGGTGGCGATCAGCGCGTCTTTGAGCGTGTTGGTCTCGACCAGCGCCTGGCGCTGCGATTCCAGCTCGGCGCGCGCCTGCTTCAGGCGTCGCAGGGCGCGCGATTTCTCGTGGCCGAGGATCTCCGCATCGTGGGCGCGCTGCTGGGTGGGGCGGAGTCGGGCGAGGTCCTCGCTGGCATCCAGCAACACCAGATGGAACATCGCGCCATCGGGCACCAGATGCACGTGTGCATGGCGGGCGCCAGGCAGCTCGACGAATGGCAGCACGGTCGGCTCGGCCACATCCATGCCAACGAACAGGGTGCGCAGCGCCTGCGCCGCTGCCGCCGGTTCGAGCGCGACCCGCGTGGCGTCTCCGGCCGCGCCAAGCAGGACAAAATCCGGACCAAAGGTGAGCACCAGCGGCGATGCCGCCTGAAACAGCACGTCGCGCAGATAGGCGTAGACCAGCGGCGGCAGCGCGGCACTCATGCGGGCAAGTCGCCGGCCAGCGCGGCGAACGCTTTCTCGACCCCATCGCCGCTGCGTGCGCTGGTTTCGTATACCGGCAGGGTCTTGCGCAGTTCGGCAATCGTTGCGGGCTTGATTTCCCACTCGTCGATGCGGTCGAGCTTGTTGACCAGCAGCACCGCTGGCACATCACCCAGCGTGGTGCGCGCCTGCATCTGCAGGTACAGCGCCGCACGCAGGGTCGGCTCGCGGGTGCCATCGGCGACCAGAATCAGGCCGGAGGCGCCGCGTATATAGCTCTGGCTGACGCTATCGAGCGCGCTCTTGCCGGCGATGTCCCACACCACCAGTTTGCGCGCACCCGCCGCGGTCGCGACCTCGCGACTGTCGACCTTGACGCCGACCGTGGTCAGGTACTTGTCGGAGAAGGTGTTGCGCACGAAGCGCGCAACCAGCGAGGTCTTGCCGACCCCGAAATCGCCGAGCAGACACACTTTGCGTGCGATCTCGCTCATGGTTGCCGCGCCGCCCCCTGTTCGACCCGCACGCCCGCGGCGCGCCCGTCGAGTGTAGCGCGCCGAGCGGATTCTTCGATGGACCGTTCGGCCAATACCTCGACCCCGAGCGCGCCCGCCAGATGCTCTGCCAACCACAGCGCGCGGGCCGCCCGCAGTTGCGCGTTGCGCGCGGGCGCGCCGGAACCGTCGGTGGACCCCCATGTGCGCAGGATCAGCCTGCGATCGAGCGCAAAAGCCCGCTCGCCCAGCACTCGCAGGCCCGCGACCATGCGTTGTGCGATCTGCGTATCGGCAGGCGTTTCGGCATCGCCATCGAAGGGCACCCGCAGCGACTCGACCGCGGCCAGCAGCACGTCGAATTCGGCCTGCAGTCCCACCTCGGTCGCCAGCAGCCCGTCTGCGTCGACGCGCAACACGCCGGGCACCAGCGCCGCGCGCGCAAGGATGACGTCGCGCTGTGCGGCAGGCATCGCGCCGGCGATGCTCAGCTGCCCATCCGCAAAGCCCAGCGTGATGCGCGTGGGCAGCCCGAGTACGGCGCGCGCGCGGCGCTCGACGATCGCAGCATCGGTCGCGATATAGCCACGGGTCGCGAGGGTCACGCGGGCATCCGCAGGCAACCGGATGGCGATCGCCTGCCCGGGCGAATCGGCCAGCGGGTCGAGCAGAGCGCGTACGGTCACCGCATCGCCCTTGCGCGAGATCTCCTGCACCACCATACCGGGCCAGTCGCGCAATGCAGCGGCCACCTCGGTCAGGCGCTGCGACCAGCGCCAGGCGTCGATCTGCCAGGCGCCGAGTAGCGCCAGCAGTGCGAGCGCCAGAACCAGTAGCGGCCAGCGCGCGCTGCGCGGCGGCGGCGCGTTGTCGAGCGCACGCGCGTCGCGTTCCACTCCCGGCAGGTCCAGCGCCTGGTCGAGGGCCGCGTCGATGCCGGCCGCGCCACCCTGCAACTGGGCCAGCGGGTCGGAAAAGCGCGCATGGATCTGCTCGAGCCGCTGACGCAGCATCTCGCGCAATGCGGCCGGCGGTGCGCCGCGAATGAAACTGGCCAGCCGCGCGCGCGGCCCCTCGTCGACCCACAGCAGGTGCTCGCCGACGCTTGCGCTGCCCAGGGTCGCGCCCTGCGTGCGACCGACCGAATCCTGCACGAAGTCGCCGATCGCGGTCAGCATGCCCGCAATCGCATCGCTGTCGAGATCGGAAAGCCCCGGCGCCGATTCGCGGTGGATCACCAGACCCGAGTCGGGCTCGATCAGGAACAGGTGTTCGATGCGCCAGCGCAAGGTATGCCGCAGCACCACCTGCGCATACGGCGCGCCGGTGCGCCATGCCTCCAGCCGCCATGCCAATCCGCGCGGCGTGAAGCTGGACTCGATCGCCGCGTTGAGGTCGGCGACCATGTTGCGCAGCGCCTCGGCCATCGCCTTGCGGATCGCCGGACCGATCACCGGAAACAGCGCATCGACGATGGTCTGCCGACGGCTGACGACTGCTTCGCCAAGCGCGTCGGCTACCGGTTCGGCCAGCGCGCGGGCCAGCTGCGGGGCCGTGTCACCCTTGCCGGCTCGATCGATCAGCGCGGTCAGCTCGGCTGGCGATAGCTTGCGTTGCTCGAGTGTTTCGATGCGCGCGGCGTGGCGGGCGCGCGCGACGCGCTCGTCGTCGAGCAACAGGTCCTTCAGGCGCTGGAGGGCGGACACGCGCGTGGCCGGTCGGGCGCCGCGCTACTTGCGCGCCGGCAGTTCGAATTCGCCGTTCAGGCGCAGCGAAAGCTCGGTGAACAGGGCCGACAGGTCCTCGCGACCGACCTTGTCGCCACGCAGCTCGGCGCGGGTCGCAGTCAGCGCCGCATCGGCCTGGGCCAAACCCCTGTCGAGCGCTGCCGACAGCGATGCCAGGCCCTGTCGGCCACGCTCATCGTTGCGCGCCAGATCCTGCACCAGCTGCGCGAGCGCGGCGTTGAGCTCATCGCGCTGGGTGCGCGCGGCCTGCTGGATGCGTGATTCGAGATCGTCCAGCGCACGCGCACGATCCGCGCTTTCCTGCTTGACCAGCCGGCCCAAGCGCTCGATCTGTTCGTCGAGCCGCGCGTCCAGCGCGGCGAAGCGGCGGTCGAGGTCCTCGCGCATGCGCGCGGCTTCATGCTCCAGGCGCTGCGCGAGTTCGGCGAAGCGCCGCTCGTAGTCGCGCATCTGGCCGCCGAACAGGATGTCGCGGATCTGATCGACATTGCGGTCGGCATCCGCAGGCGCTTTCTCGCCGTACTCTTTCTCAGTGTGCTGCGACATCGCCACTTGCTCCTGACCCTGAAGTCCCAGCGCCGCGTCCATCCTTGATACGCGCTCGCACGTGGCGGATCAAGCACGCACCGCCAATCAACTGCGCTCCAGCCGATAACCGTGCTGGTAGACCGCGGTCAGGCGCCAGCCGTGCTCGCCATCGAGTCCGAGCTTGCGGCGCAGGCGGCTGATGTGGGTATCGACGGTGCGGGTCGCCACCCCGCTGCCGAGGTTCCACACCTGCGACAGCAACGCGTCGCGGCTGACGATGCGATCGGGACGACGGAACAAATAGGCGGCCAGATCGAACTCACGGTCGGTCAACTCGATCTCTTCGCCGGCCAGCATCACGCGGCGTTGGCGGGTGTCGATCTCCCACGGCGCGACCTCGCGCAGCACCGGATCGCTGTTGGCAGCCCCCGTGCGGCGCAACACCGCACTCAGGCGTGCCAGCAGTTCGGCGCGACGCGGCGGCTTGGGCACATAGTCGTCGGCCCCCGCACGCAGGCCCGCGCAGATATCCGCCTCGGTTACCCGCGCGGTCAGGAATACCACCGGCAGTCCGGAATGCGCGGACTGGCGCACCCACTCGACCACCTCGGGCCCTTCGGCATCGGGCAGGCCCCAGTCGAGCAGGATGGCGTCCACCGAGGCCGCGCCGAGACGGCGCCGGAACTCCGCGGCGGTGCCAAACGCCAGCACCTTGTAGCCGGCTTCTTCCAGCCACGCGGTGTACAGGCGCGACTGGTCCGCATCGTCCTCGACCAGGCCGATGCACAGGCTTGCGCCCGCGTCACCATGGCCGCCGTTCGCTGGACCGGCGCTGGTCATCAGTCGACCAGGAAGCTGACGCGCATGTTGACCCGCCAATGGGTCACCTTGCCGTCGGGACTGGTGATGACCTTCAGGTCATTGACCCAGGCGCCTTCGATGTTCTTGACCGACTTGGCGACTTTCTTCAAACCGGCCGTAATCGCATCTTCGAAACTCTTGGCCGATTGCGAACTGACTTCGATGACCTTGGCGACGCTGCTCATGACTTACTCCCTTCCGACCGGACAGGGCCGGTCGTGATGTCTAGTCTCCGCTGGTAGCTGGCGGTGTCAACCCGGCATAGCCGCACCGGAAGTCGGGGTACTGGAACGTGAAGCCGGTCGCCCGCAGACGCGCGTTGCTCAGCCGCTTGTTGCCGAGCGCCATGCTGGCGGCACCCGGCCCATGCTGCGGCGGGTCCACACCCATCCGTTGCGCCAGCCATTCCATCACCTCGCACTCCACTGCGGGCAGATCGTCGACGCCCAGATAGCACGGCGCCGGCTGAGCCAATTGTGACACGTGAACCAGCAAGCGTGCGGCATCGCCCACATGGATCCGATTGGTCCATGCATCCGGGCGGCAGGTGGCGCCCTGGCGGACGCGCTCGAGCATCCACTCGCGCCCGGGCCCATAGATGCCGGCCAGCCGCGCGATCACCGCCGGTACCCCGCATGCAGCCAGCGCGCGCTCGGCCTGCAACAGGATCTCGCCGTTGAAGCCCAATGGCCGGGTCGGCGTGTCCTCATCGGCCCAGGCACCGTGATGCTCGCCGTAGACTGCCGTGCTGGACACGAACACCAGCCGCAGCGGCCTGCGCGGCAGCGCGGCCAGCAGGTTGGCAAGGCCGTCGACAAAAATGGCGCGATAGCCCGCCGCATCGCGGCTGGCAGGCGTCGGCAGGTACAGCAGCAGATCGATATCCGAAGCCAGGCCGGTGAGGCTCGCAGGATTGGTCAGGTCGGCGTGGTGCACTTGCATCGGCGCGGGCAGCACACCGGCGCGGCGCAGTCCCGTCACCTGCCAACCGGCCTCGGCCAACAACAACCCCGCCCGCGTGCCGACATCGCCACAACCGGCGATCAGGGCATGCGCCATCGCTCAGGCCGCCACCGGCACCGCTGCGGCCGGTGCTGCGGGCCGCGGAAGGTAACGCAGCCAGATCAGCCAAACCACCAGCGCATCGAGGATGATCAGTGCCTGCCACAGATAGTGGTGGAACCAGTCGAACCACAGCGCGCTCCACTGGCCGATGTAGAACAGGCTGATGATGCGTACCAGGTTCAGCGCCTGGATCGCGACGAATCCGATCAAAAATCCCACGAAACGGTGCTGCCAGGGTGCCGGAAACGCAAACAGCGCCGCAAACAGGATGATCACCGCCTCCAGTCCGTTGCAGCCGCGCTCGATCGATACCGCAAAGCCGGTCGATGCGCTCTGGATCACCTTGCCCATCGCGATCGCATCGTTGTCGAAGATGTCGATCAGCCAGCTGCTCAGACTGGCCAGCACCGATGTGAACGGCGTGATGATGAACTGGTCGACCGGCTCGAGCAGATAAGCCGCGAACAGGATCACGATCAACAGCGGGAACATCAGGGCAAAACGCAGCATCGTTCAACGACTCGGCGGTGGGACGTCGAATGCTAGCATTGCGGCACATGAATCCCTCGGCAAACCTGTTTCTGGTCGGCCCCATGGCCGCCGGCAAGAGCAGCATCGGACGGCGCCTCGCGCGCCGCTTCGGCATGCAGTTCGCCGATCTCGACGACGAGGTCGTCAAACGCACCGGCGCCAGCGTGAACCTGATCTTCGAACACGAGGGCGAAGCCGGTTTCCGCCGGCGCGAATCCGACACGCTTGCCGGACTCATCGCGCGCGATGGTCTGGTGCTGGCCACCGGCGGCGGCAGCGTGCTGGTCGAGCACAACCGGCAATTGCTGCAACGGCGAGGCTTCGTGATCTGGCTGCGCGCCACGGTGGGCCAGCAGCTGGCGCGCACCGGCCGCGACCACTCGCGCCCGCTGCTCAACACCCCCGATCGCCGCGCGCGGCTGGAGGCGCTGGCGCAGATCCGCGAGCCACTGTACGCGCAGATCGCAGATCTGCTGTTCGACAGCGATGGCAGCGGCCCGGGTGCTGCGAGCGAGCGCATGGCGCTGGCGCTCGACGGCCGCTGGCAGCGGCAGCCACCGGCGAGCGCGGCATGAGCGGAATGCTTGCCAGCAGTGCTGCGCATCGTCGCGTCGAGGTGGCACTGGCCGAGCGCAGCTATCCGATCCTGATCGGCCCTGGCCTGTTGCGACAGCCGCGCGAGTGGCTCGACACGGTGCGCGGCCGCCACGTCCTGCTGGTCAGCGACAGCCATGTCGCGCCGCTGTATGCAGCACCGGTGCTCGACGCGCTGCGCGGGCGCACCGTATCGAGCCTGGTGCTGCCGGCAGGCGAATCGCACAAGACGCTCGCGCACTGCGCGCTGGCCTTCGATGCATTGGCCAGCATCAAGGCCAGTCGCGACGCGACCGTGATCGCACTCGGCGGCGGCGTGGTCGGCGATCTGGCGGGATTCGCGGCCGCCTGCTGGATGCGCGGCGTGGCCTGTCTGCAGATGCCCACCAGCCTGCTGGCGATGGTCGATTCCTCGGTCGGCGGCAAGACTGCGGTCAACCTGCCGCAGGGCAAGAATCTGGTCGGCGCCTTCCACCAGCCACAGGCGGTGATCGCCGATACCGACACGTTGGCCACCCTGCCACGGCGTGAACTGGCCGCCGGCCTTGCCGAAGTGGTGAAGTACGGCGCGCTCGGCGACGCCGGATTCCTGCACTGGCTGGACCAGCACGCGACCGCGCTGCGCACCGGCGATCCCGAAACACTCGCGCAGGCAATAGAAACCAGCTGCCGCCACAAGGCCGCCATCGTCGCCCGCGACGAACGCGAAACCGGCGAACGGGCCCTGCTCAACTTCGGCCACAGCTTCGGCCACGCGCTCGAAACCGCTACCGGCTACGACACGCTGCTGCATGGCGAAGCCGTGGCGATCGGCATGGTGCAGGCGGCGCGCCTGTCGGCGCGTCTGGGCATGGCCAGCGATGCGGCCACTGCGGCGCTGACCGGGCTGCTTGAACGTCTTGGCTTGCCGGTGGCGCCGCCCGCCGGGCTGGACCCGCAGGTACTGCTCGGGCACATGCGACTGGACAAGAAAAACGCGAGCGGGCGTTTGCGCCTGATCCTGTGGCACGGTCCGGGCCACGCCGTGATCGCCGACGACGTGCGCGAGGCCGACGTGCTCGGCGTGTTGTAGCTTGCGGTATACGGCGGATTTCGCGCAAACCGCGTCGATCGGGCTCGCGGCTGCGGCGGTCGGCCTGCAGCGCGCCGGCGCATGGGACCGCGCTGGAGACAGCGCACAAGCACAAAGCCGCCGCGCCTGTCTTACAATCGGCGGCATATGCGCATCTTCATGCAGACCCCGCCCCGCAACGCCGAGGTACCACGCTACTGCCACCTGATCCTGCAACAGGATCTGCTCGGCGGCTGGCTGCTGCTGCGCGAAGCCGGGCAACAGGGCGGCCGCGCCACGCTAAAGCGCGAGGTGTTCCTCGACCGCGACTCGGCCGAGGCTGCACTGACCGTCGCCCGCGACCGTGAACTCAAGCGCGGCTATCAGGTGATGTTCACCCAGGGCGCCGAAGTGCCGTCCGGCTTGCGCTACGGCGAGTAGGGCCGGAATGTCCCGCCTGCGCGCCGTGCTGTTTACGCTGCTGAGCGCGCTCGTGGCCACGGCAAGTGGCGCGGACAAGTCGCGCGACGCTGAAATGGTCTGCGTACCCGCCGCCGATGGGCGTTCGTGGGAATGCGGAACCCGTGCCAAGCCGCCGCCGGAGCGCGGATTGGCAGACGCGCCGCGCAGTTCCGTCCGCAGCACCCCGCCACCGCCATTCCTCGCTGCACCGCGTGCGCTGGGTGCAGCGCCCGAACGCCCGGCACGACCACCGCCGGACGCATTCGCGCCGGCTCCGGCGCGCACTGTTGCACCTGTCGCGGATTCGCCGCCATCATCAACGCCGCAGGATCGCCCTGCGGTAGCGGTCGCGCAGCCGAGCACGCCGGCGTCGGCGGATGCTGGCGCGGCATCGATGGCGAGCGCGCCGGCTGCCATCGAGCAGCCTGCCGCAGTGCCCGTCTCGGCACCGCCTCCGCTGCTTGCCGCGCCGCGCCAGCGGCTTTCGCCCTATGCGCCGGTGGCCAGCGCCCAGCCTGCACTGCCGCCGCCCGCAACGGCGCCGCAGTCAGTCCAGATCAACACGCTCGCTGAATCGCGGCCTGCCCCTGCCGCCGCGCTGGAGCCCGCGCAGCCCGCAGCCGAAGCAGCGGCGGCACGCGCGGCCGCAGCGCCCGAGCCCGCAGCCTCGACCATCGTCGCTGAAGCGTCCTCGCCAGCATCCGCAGACGCGCCAATTGCCGCGCCGCCGGAAACCGCCGCGTCGCCGGAACCGGCCGTAGCGAGCGCCGCGCCCGAACCGGTTGCTGCTGCCGACGAATCACCGCCGCCTTCGAACGGGTTGTCGCGTGCGGTTGCGCTGCGCGACGGTGCGGCATTCCTGCAGCTGCCGCCGACCCGCTTCACCCTGCAGCTCGCGCGCGCAGCCGGCCGCGACGATGCGCTGGCGCTCGCGCAGCAACTGGGATTGGCAGCGGCCGATGCCGCGCTGTTTGCGGTACCGGTCGAGATTGCCGGCAGCACCCAGTGGCTACTGCTGTACTCGCACTTCACGGATGCCGAATCCGCGCGCGCCGCGTGGCAAGCGGCCGCGACCGTGGGCGCCAAGCCCGCCGCCTATCCCCGCCGCATCGGCCCGCTGCAGGCCGAAGTGCGCCGCTCACCCAACTTCCGTTGAACTTAAGCTGCGAGACTCGATGAACTTTGCACCGCTTCGCAACGACCGTTTCCTGCGCGCCTTGCGCTGCGAGCCCGTGGACTGCACGCCGGTATGGCTGATGCGCCAGGCCGGTCGCTACCTGCCGGAGTACCGCGCCACCCGCGCCAAGGCCGGCAGCTTTCTGCAACTGGCGAAGAATCCGCAGCTGGCCTGCGAGGTCACGCTGCAGCCGCTGGACCGCTATGCGCTGGACGCTGCAATCCTGTTCTCCGACATCCTGACGGTGCCCGATGCGATGGGACTGGGGCTGACATTCGCCGAGGGCGAGGGGCCGCAGTTCGAACGCCCGGTGCGCAGCGCGGCCGACGTCGCGCGCCTCGGGGTTCCCGACATCGGCGCAGAGCTTGGCTATGTCACCGATGCGGTGACCCTGATCCGCCGCGAGCTGGGCGGCCGCGTGCCGCTGATCGGATTCTCCGGCAGCCCGTGGACGTTGGCCTGCTACATGGTCGAAGGCGGCGGCAGCGAACGCTTTGCGCGGATCAAGGGCATGATGTTCGACGATCCGGCGACGCTGCAGAAACTGCTTCAGATCAACGCGCGCGCGGTGATCGCCTACCTTGCAGCGCAAATCGAAGCCGGCGCCCAGGCCGTGATGGTGTTCGACACCTGGGGCGGGGTGCTCGCGCCGGCGTCGTTCCGCGAGTTTTCGCTGCGCTGGATGGCCATGATCGCGGCCGAACTGCCGCGCGGCGAGGGTGCATCACGGGTGCCGCTGATCCTGTTCGCCAAGGGCGTGCATCAGCTCGAGGCGATCGCCGACACCGGCTGCGAAGCAGTCTCGCTGGACTGGACGATCGACCTGTCAGAGGCACGCGAGCGCATCGGCGCGCGCGTGGCGCTGCAGGGCAATCTCGATCCAGTGACCCTGCTTGCCGGCGATGAGGCCGTGCGGCATGGCGTGGCCGAAGTGCTCGCCAGCTACGGCAAAGGTCCGGGCCATGTGTTCAATCTCGGCCACGGCATCACGCCCGATGTGAATCCCGAGCGCGTGACCACGATGGTCGACGCGGTACACGAGTTGTCGAAGACCGCGGTCTGATCCGCACGCAAGCAGCCGCGCGCCACGGCCGATTCAGCGCGGCGGAGGCGCCGGTCAGTGCCGCTGGAAGCGCGGCAGCCACTCAGCGAGGCGACCCAGGCGGCGCACGGGATCGTCGTCGAGCAGCAGTTGGTGGTGCTCGTCGAGTTCCAATGGCAGCATCTCGGCCAGGCGCCACGCGACCCAGCCGGCATTGTCGAAGTGCAGGTCTTCGGCCGCGCCCAGTTCGCCGCCAACCTGTTCGGCAAGCCGGCGCAGGATCGTGGCGAGCACGCCGAACTGCGCTGGCACCGGCGTGAGCGCTTCCGGGGTGAGATACTCGACCGCGCCCACCAGCAGCCCGTTGTCGCGCACCCGCGTCTGGCGCACGCAAAAGCGCTCTGCACCGCGCGCACTGATCCCGAGCAGGCCATCCGGCAGGGTCGAGAAATCGATGATCCGAGCCACCGTGCCGACGCTCGCCGGCAGCGCCGGTGCACCGGCCTGAGCGCCGCGCACGATCAGGCACACGCCGAATCCGGAACCGCTACGCGCGCACTCACGCACCATGTCCAGATAGCGGGGCTCGAAGATCCTCAGCTCCAGACGTCCGCCCGGATACAGAACGGTCGATAGCGGAAACAGCGGCAACTCGCCGCTGTCGCTCGCCGGTGCAGGTTGTGCTGCCACGATTGCCCGATCCGCTCAGCGGATCACCTCGGCGCGACCGTCCGGGTAGATGCGAACGCCGATATACATCGGATCGTTGTTCGGCGCACCGAAGAACTGCATCGTGTAGTAGCCGCTGGTTTCCTGCGGCGACTCCTTGACGTAGAACGAATCGCAGGGCATCGCGTTGTCGCTGCAGTATTTCTTCAGCGCCTCATGGCCGCGCACCCACGCATCGGCCTGATTGGCTACCGGGCTGCCACCGATCGCATCGGCCGGAATCGCTGCAGTAGCGGCCTTGGTGGCAAAGCTCTCCTGCGGCGCCGACTGACCCGGCGCTGCCGGAGCAGGGTTCGGCGCAGGCGTTGCTATCGTCGGTGCAGCCCGCGGCGCAGGTTCCGGCGCGGCGGGGGTTGCCGCGGCTGCGGGCTCCGCAGCCGGTGATGCCGGCGGTGCGCTGTTGCTGCCACAGGCGCTCAAGGCGGATGCAGCAAGCAGTGCGGCATACAGAACAGGGGACTTCATCAAGCTCACTCCATCGGTTTGGGGGCGCCGGCACGGCCGGCTCCCATTCTGACCACGAAACGTGCCGGTGCGTTCGCGAAACCACCGTTGGACATGAAAACCACATGATCGCCGTCAACTGCCTCGGCGGCCAGCAGGTTCAGCAGCACCTCGACGGTCGGCGCGGCGGTGCCCCGACCGAGCAGCGCGGCGGTCACCTGGGCCGCGTCCCACGGCAGCTCGGGTCGCTGCAGGAACACCACCCGGTCGGCGTCGCGCAGCGAGGGCGCGAGCTCGGCGGCATGCGCACCCAGCCGCATCGAGTTGCTGCGCGGCTCCATGCCCACCAGGATGCGCGCCGCACCGACCCTCGCGCGCAGGCCGGCAAGCGTAGTGGCGATGGCCGTAGGGTGGTGGGCGAAGTCGTCGTACACCGTGATGCCGGCGATCCGTCCGACCACCTCCATCCGGCGCCGCGCGCTCGCGAAACCCGGCAGCGCCGCCAGCGCCACTGCGGGCGCCACGCCGACCGCCGCGGCAGCGGCGATCGCGGCCAGCGCATTCATCACGCTGTGGCGGCCAAACAGGTTCCAGTGCACGTCGCCGACCCGGCTGCCGCGGTGCCACAGCGCGAATGCGCTGCCATCGGCGGCCACCTCGCGCGCCTGCCACTCGGCATCGCGGTCGATCGCGAAGCGTTCGACCGCAGTCCAGCAGCCCATCGCGAGCACCTCGTCCAGGCGCGCATCCTCGCCATTGACGATCAGGCGCCCGCCAGCGGGAACGATGCGCACCAGGTGATGGAACTGGCGCTGGATCGCGGCCGTGTCGGGAAAGATGTCGGCGTGGTCGTACTCGAGGTTGTTGAGGATCGCGACACGCGGCCGGTAATGCACGAACTTCGAGCGCTTGTCGAAGAACGCGGTGTCGTATTCGTCGGCCTCGACCACGAAGTCCACCCCACTGCCCAGACGCGCCGAGACCGGGAAGTTCTCCGGCACCCCGCCGATCAGGAATCCCGGCTGTTGGCCGGCGTGTTCGAGGATCCACGCCAGCAGGCTGCTGGTGGTGGTCTTGCCGTGGGTGCCGGCCACCGCCAGTACGCGACGGCCGGGCAGGATGGTCTCGCCCAGCCACTGCGGGCCGGAGACATACGGCAGGCCGGCATCGAGCAGGTATTCGATCGCCGGATTGCCGCGTGAGAGTGCATTGCCCACCACGATCAGCGCAGGCGCCGGCTGCAGGTGTTCGGCCGCGTAGCCGGGCTTGAGCGCGATGCCCAACGCCTCCAGCTGGGTGCTCATCGGCGGATAGATGTTGTGGTCGGAGCCCTCGACGGACAGGCCCTGCTCGCGCGCGAGTGCTGCCAGCCCGCCCATGAAGGTGCCGCAGATTCCCAGGATGTGCAGGTCGGTGCTCATGCCATCACGCTCATGCCGCCACGATCATGCCGCAATCAGGCCGAACGGCCGCCGAACAGCGCGAGCACGATCACCACCTCGATGGCGAAGAACGCGATCGCCAGCAGCACGCCAGCGCGCAGCGGCACGTCCATCGCGTGACGCAGGATGTGGCCCTTGACCGCCGCCAGGTAGGCCAGCAACGCAAACGATACGAAGGCGAACAGCAACTGCAGCGGCTGCAGATCGGCCGGATCGGCAGGCCGTTCGCCGAACCCGGCGACCACCGGCAGCGCCAGCACCGAAAACACGATATCGGTACCGACCAATGCGGTCGCGGTCTGCACCAGCCGCGGCGAAAGTCCTGCCATCTTCAGCGCCAACGCCGGCAGCGCGACAAGCAACAGCAGCTGGACCAGCAACTGCGCGAACGGCACCGGGCCGCCGACCAGAAATCCGGCCTGCAGCATGCCGACCAGCAACGCGAGCACGCTCAGCACGGCCAGCAGCACCTGCGAATGCGGCAGGTCCTGCGGTCCGCGACGCAGCAATAGCACGTCTCGAAACGCCGCGATCAGTGCGTTCAGTGCGTTCACCTTGGCAGTGCGCCGATCGGGCGTGCGATCCTGCGCACCGTGCCGCAGGATTCACGCCACGCCATGGGCAGTGCCGACCCGATCGAGATAGTGGACGCACGAGGGCGGCCGTGCCCGCACCCGGTGCTGGCCGCACGCGCCGCGCTCAAGGGGCGTGCCAGCGGCACGCGCATCACATTGCTGGCCACCGATCCGCTGGCGCCGGTCGATGTCGCCGCGTGGTGCGCACGCACCGGCTGCCGACTGATCGAGGAAAACCGCGAGGAAAGCACGTTCCGCTTCGTGATCGAACAGGCTTGAGCGGATCAACCGGCCGCCGCGTCGACGGCGGCCACGATGCGCGCGTAGACGGTTTCGAGCGAACCCACGCCATCGAGCGCTGCGAGCTTGTTGCGCTGGCGGTAATAGCCGATCACCGGCTCGGTCTGTTCGGTGTAGACGCGCAGGCGTTCGCGCACGGTGGCCGGATTGTCGTCCTTGCGGTCCTCGGCCCGGGCGCGCCCGGCCAGTCGCTCGAACAGCATCTCGCTGTCGACGTGCAGCAGCACGGCCACATCCAGCGGCATCTCCAGGCGCTTGAGCAGGGCGTCCAGCGCATCGGCCTGCACGAGGTTGCGCGGATAGCCATCGAGGATGAACCCGGCCTGTGCATCGGGCTGCACGAGTCGATCTTCCAGCATCCCCAGCACGGTCTGATCGGACACCAGCTTGCCCGACTCCATCACCGTCTTGGCCGCGAGGCCCAACGGCGTGCCGGCGGCAACCTGCGCGCGCAGCAGGTCGCCGGTGGAAACATGGGCCACCCCCAGCTGCGCCTTCAGACGTGCAGCCTGGGTCCCCTTGCCCGATCCGGGCGCGCCGAGCAGAACAATACGCATACGCAAGATTTCCTGCGGATCGCGGACCGACGTCGGCCAACGACCCGGAATGATGAAGTTCAGCCCGCACGCTAGCGTCCGGCCCTTGCGCAAGTCAATTCCGGATCGCAGCATTGCCGTTTGCGTGGGCTCGCGCGAGCGGCCGATCGCACAGGTCCAGCTGTACAGGCATCGACGTCGGCGCCCGCCACCACTACCCTGCGCGCTCGCTCGACCGACCGACAAAGGACTCCCGTGCCCGCCAGACCATCCGCCGGAAACCTGCTGTACGCCCAATCCGGCGGCCCCACCGCCGTGATCAACGCCACCGCTGCGGCCGTGATCGCCGCCGCCCGCCGCCAACGCGGCAAGATCGGCAAGGTCTACGCCGCGCGCAACGGCATCATCGGCGCGCTGCGCGAGGATCTGGTCGACACCGGCGCGCTGACGGCCGCGGAACTGGCCGGCATCGGGCGCACGCCGGGCGCTGCATTCGGCTCATGCCGCTTCAAGCTGCGCGGCCTGGAGGACAGTCGCGCGCAGTACGAGCGCCTGATCGCGGTGTTCCGCGCGCACGATATCCGCTGGTTTCTCTACAACGGCGGCAACGATTCGGCCGACACCTCGAACAAGATCTCGCGCATTGGTGCGGAACTGGGCTATCCGATCCACTGCATCGGGGTGCCCAAGACGGTCGACAACGACCTGGTGGTGACCGATACCTGCCCGGGCTTCGGCTCGGTGGCGAAGTTCACCGCGGTGTCGATGCGCGAGGCCGCGCTCGACGTACGCTCCATGGCCGAGAGCTCGACCAAGGTGTTCGTGATGGAGGTGATGGGCCGCCACGCCGGCTGGATCGCCGCCGCGGCCGGACTTGCCGGGCGCAAGGCCGATGAAGCACCGCACCTGATCCTGTTTCCCGAGATCGCCTTCGACGAAGCGCGCTTCCTCGCGGCGGTGAAAGCCTGCGTCGAGCGGGTCGGCTGGTGCGCGATCGCGGTCAGCGAAGGCCTGAAGGCAGCCGACGGACGCTTCCTCGCCGAGAGCGGCGGCAAGGATGCCTTCGGCCACGTGCAGCTGGGCGGGGTCGGACCGCGCATCGCACAGTTGATCACCGATCGACTGGGCTACAAGAACCACTGGTCGGTGGCCGACTACCTGCAGCGCAGCGCGCGCCACCTCGCATCGCGCACCGATGTCGAGCAGGCCACCGCGGTGGGCAAGGCTGCGGTCGAATACGCGGTGGCCGGGATGAACGCGGTGATGCCGGTGATCAAGCGCCTCTCGCACGCGCCGTTTCGCTGGAAGATCGTGCCTGCCCCGCTGGCGCAGATCGCCAACCATGAAAAGAAGATGCCGGCGGATTTCATTCGCGCCGACGGTTATGGCATCACCAGCAAGGCGCGTCGCTACCTGCAGCCGCTGATCGTGGGCGAAGCACCCCTGCCCTACGGCGCCGACGGCCTGCCCGACTACGCCACCCCGAAGTTCAAGCCGGTCAAGCGCAAGCTGCCGGCGTACGCGATCGTCGACAAGTAAGCGCCAGCACCGGACGACTGCGGTCGTCGGGCTACAATCGCGGCATGCCCAAACCCGTCGTTGGCGAACTGATCGACCTGCTCCAGCTCGAACGCCTGGAGGAAAACCTGTTTCGCGGTCAAAGCCGCGATATCGGCACGCGTATCGTATTCGGTGGCCAGGTACTCGGCCAGGCGCTGTCGGCCGCCCAGCGCACGGTCGACGACACTTCGCGCACCGTGCACTCGCTGCATGCCTACTTCCTGCGCGCCGGCGACATCGAGGCACCGATCGTCTACATCGTCGAGCGCACCCGCGATGGCAAGAGCTTCACCACCCGGCGCATCTCGGCGATCCAGCACGGCCAGCAGATCTTCGTGATGTCGGCCAGCTTCCATGTCGAGGAGCCCGGCGTCCAACACCAGCTGTCGATGCCCGAAGTGCCGCGCCCGGAAGACCTCGAAGCGCCGGAGCCGATCGATCCGCTGAAGTTCTCGCACATCAGTGCCAAGCTGCAGCGCTGGCTGTCGATGAGCGGACCCTTCGAGTTTCGCCACGTGCATCCGCGCGACGAGATCAAGGTGCCCAAGCGGCCGCCGTTCCAGCACGTGTGGTTCCGTCTGGTCGACCGCATCGGCGACGAGCAGGTCCTGCACCGCGCCCTGCTCGCCTACGCGTCGGATTTCCACCTGATCGGCACCACGACTTTTGCGCACGGCATCTCCTACCTGCAGCCGAACGTGCAGATGGCCAGCCTCGATCATGCGATGTGGTTCCACCGCCCGTTCCGGATCGACGAGTGGCTGCTGTATTCCTGCGACAGCCCCAGTGCGCAGGGCGCGCGCGGGCTTGCGCGCGGGATGATCTTCACCGCCGATGGACGGCTGGTAGCGTCGACTGCGCAGGAAGGGCTGATCCGCATCGTCGCGGAAACGCCGAAGACCTGAGCAAGACTTGAGACAATCAGCGTATGCGCCAGATCTTTTCCTCACCACGGCTCGAGAACGTCGAAACCGTCGACCAGCTGCTCAATGCAGCCGGCATCGATACGCGGCTGACCAATGCGCGCAGCTGGAACCGCGCGACCAAACGCGACTTCAGCTACTCCGATCAATCCGGTACCTACAAATGGCCGGCGGTGTGGGTGCTCAAGGCCGATGACTACGTGCGCGCACGCCAGCTGTTGCGCGAGTCCGGCGTGGCGCTGCCGACCACGCGCAATATCGAGGCACCGAGCTACACCGTGGCGCCAGCCGCAGCATCGAAAGTACGCACACCGGCCTCGATCGCGACCCGCCTGCGCTACGTGCTGCTGGCAGGCGTGCTGGTAGCAGCGGGTGTTTATGCGCTGCGCGCGATGGGAATCCTGTAGCGATCGCATCGACGCTCACTGCGCGACGATCGCTTCCTCGACCACCCGATGTGGATCGAGCTCGGCCACGCTCGGCGGGCACAGGCGCGTGTACCACCACCAGCACCCGAACCCACCGAGCACCAGACCCGCGGCACCCAGCGCCAGCGGCGCGTGACCGTGCGACAGCGCCGGCGACAGAAAGGCAGCGATGGCGCTGGTGAACATGCCCCACAGGAACGCCTGCACCGATGCCGCCGCACCACGGTTGGCAGGATAACGATCCAGCATCTTGATCGTGAGCACCGGAAAGATCAGCGCGATACCGACCGCGTTGAGCATGATCGGCAACACCACCCACGGCACGCTCGGGCGCTCGACGAACAGGTTGTACGCGAGGCTCGCCACGGTTGCGATACCCATCAATATGAAGCCGAGCGTGACTTGTCGCCGCGGCAGCATCACCCCGGCCAGGCGGTTCGAAAGTGCCGCACCGCTCATCATGCCAAGGATCATCGGCACGAAGAACCATGGATACCCGAGCGTGCCGAGGCCGAGAATGGTCTCGATGAAAGCCGGCGCGGAGCTGATGTAGAGAAACGTCGCGCCGAAGTTGAAGCCGGTGATCAGCACCAGCAGCACGAAGCGCAGATCGGTGCCGATCGTGCGATACACCTCGAACAGCGGCCGCGGCCGAAAGCTCGTACGCCGCACCGGAGGATGGGTCTCGGGCAGCACGCGCAGGCACAGCCACCACAGCAACGCGCCGTACAGGGCGAGGAACCAGAACACCGCACGCCAGTCCGCCAGGCTGAACACGATGCCGCCGACGATCGGCGCGATGGCCGGCGCCACGCCGAAGAACAGCGAGACCATGCTCATGACCTTCTGCGCGGCCGCGCCATCGTACAGATCGCGCACGATCGCGCGGCCCACGATCATGCCCGCGCCGGTCGCCGCACCCTGCAGTGCGCGCATCGCCAGCAGCTGCTCGATGGTCTGCACCAGCGCACACGCCACCGAGGCCAGCGTGTAGACCACCACCCCCCACAGCACCACCCGCCGCCGCCCATAGGCGTCCGACATCGGGCCATGGAACAGACTCATCACCGCATAGGCGAGCAGGTAGATGCTGATCGTCTGCTGCATCGCCCACGGCGATGCCCGCAGATCCGCCGCCACCGCGTTGAACGCGGGAAAGAACGCGTCGATGGTAAACGGCCCGAACATCGCCAGCAGAGCCAGCAGGGCAGCAAGGCGAACCGGATGCAGATTGCGTTCGGAACTGGGCGCGAGCGTGTTCAAGCGAGCAGTCTATCGCGGCCTGTGTGATGCAGGAGCGCACCCTGTGCGCGACCG
>JBBSDI010000013.1:0-23118 GCA_038249585.1 Lysobacterales bacterium
GATCATGTTCTTCACGTAGTCCGCATGGCCCGGGCAGTCCACGTGCGCGTAGTGCCGGTTCGCCGACTCGTACTCCACGTGTGCCGTCGAGATCGTGATGCCGCGCGCCCGCTCTTCGGGTGCTGCGTCGATCTGGTCGTACGCCTTGTACTCGCCGCCAAAACGCTCCGCGCCCAGCTTCGTCAGCGCCGCGGTCAGCGTCGTCTTGCCGTGGTCGACGTGACCGATCGTGCCCACGTTCAAGTGCGGCTTGTTGCGCTCGAATTTACCCTTGGCCATGGCCCGAAACCCTTGTGAGATCAATTAGTTGTATTGAACAGCCAGCGGCTGCTACCTGAACATGGTGCTCACGACTGGAATCGAACCAGCGACCTCTTCCTTACCAAGGAAGTGCTCTACCGACTGAGCTACGTGAGCCTTGCAAAGCAGCGTACAAACCAAAGCGTCAATGGAGCGGGAGACGGGAATCGAACCCGCACTAACGGCTTGGAAGGCCGAAGTTCTACCATTGAACTACTCCCGCTTGACGCGGAACACACACCACCTATTCCACCGCCGATGCTGCTTGCAGCCAACTCTGGCGCAGCTTGCGGCCGCGCCACCACTACCTGCCAGCTGCGTCGATCACCGCTTTCCACGCCGCATTCCTTCCCACTCTTGCCCTGTTTGCCGATCTCGATTCGCGCGCTGCGCGGTGCTCGAAACAGACCTGCGAGACCCTGGTGGAGGGAGGTGGATTCGAACCACCGAAGGCGTGAGCCAGCAGATTTACAGTCTGCCCCCGTTGGCCGCTTGGGTATCCCTCCGGAAAGGAGCCCGACATTCTGGCCGCAAGCAGGCCGCGCGTCAACGCCCCGCTGCGTCACGGATCAGACGTTGAAGCGGAAATGCAGGACATCGCCCTCCTGCACCAGGTATTCCTTGCCCTCCAGGCGCAGACGACCGGCCTCCTTGGCGCCTGCCTCGCCCTTGAGGCGAATATAGTCGTCGTAGGCGATGGTCTCGGCACGGATGAAGCCGCGCTCGAAGTCGGTGTGGATCACGGCGGCCGCCTGCGGGGCGGTCGCTCCGGCCTTGACGGTCCAGGCGCGGACTTCCTTCTCACCGGCGGTGAAATAGGTCTGCAATCCGAGCAGGCGGTAGGCGCCGCGGATCAGGCGGTTCAAGCCCGGCTCGTCGAGGCCCATGTCGGCGAGGAAGACCCCCTTGTCCGCGTCTTCAAGCTGCGAAAGCTCCTCTTCGATGGCCGCGCATACCGGCACCAACTCGGCGCCCTCGGCGGCCGCGCGTTCGCGCACCCGGTCCAGATGGGGATTGCCGGTGAAGCCATCCTCGCGCACGTTGGCGACGTACAGCACCGGCTTGAGGGTCAGCAGGAAAAGCTCGCGCAGCAGGGCGCGCTCCTCGACCGCCAGCGGCAGGCTGCGGGCCGGCTTGCCCTGATCGAGATGGGCCTGGACCTTGGTGAGCACGTCGCGCCGTGCGGCAGCGTCCTTGTCGCCGGCCTTGGCGGCCTTCTCGGCCCGCGTGAGCGACTTCTCGACCGTATCGAGATCGGCCAGCGCAAGTTCGGTGTCGATAGTCTCGATGTCGGCGATCGGGTCGATCTTGCCGGCCACGTGCACGATGTCGCCATGCTCGAAGCACCGCACCACGTGGGTGATCGCGTCGACTTCGCGGATGTGGGCGAGGAACTTGTTGCCCAGCCCCTCGCCTTGCGAGGCGCCGGCGACAAGGCCCGCGATGTCGACGAACTCGATCGTGGTCGGGATGGTCTTTTGCGGCTTGACGATCGCGGCCAGCGCCTGCAGGCGCAGGTCGGGAACCGGCACCACGCCCACATTGGGGTCGATGGTGCAGAACGGGAAGTTGGCCGCCGGGATGCCCGCCTTGGTCAACGCGTTGAACAGAGTGGATTTGCCGACATTCGGCAAGCCGACGATCCCGCACTTGATGGCCATGTTGCGATCCTCGAAAGCTGGGGGCGGCTTGCCCCCGGTGCAGCGCGGGTCAATTCCCGTGCTGCGATGGGTCGTTGGGCGTATGCAGACGCTGCATCGCGGCCTCGAATCGTCCTGCCACTGCCAGCGGGGCAATCGCCACCGCGTCGTCTACCGCGTGCCGGATCGAGGTTTCATCGAGCTTGCCAGGGCGCCCCAGCACCCACGACGTCACCTCGTCGCGATGTCCGGGATGCCCGATACCGAGCCTTAAGCGATGGAAGCGCCCATGGCCGAACTGGGCGATGATGTCGCGCAGGCCATTCTGGCCGCCGTGGCCGCCGTCGAATTTCAGACGCGCGGTACCCGGCGATAGATCCAGATCGTCATGCGCTACCAGCACTTCCTCCGGTGCGATCTTGAAGTACGCGGCCAGTTGGACCACTGGTAGCCCACTGCGGTTCATGAATACGGTCGGCTTGGCCAGCCACACGGTCGTCCCGTCGACCTCGGTCTTGCCGGTTTCCGCGCCATGCCGCGCATCGCGCAAAAGCCGACATCCAGTGTCCCGCGCCAGCGCATCCACGAACCAGAAGCCGGCGTTGTGCCGGGTCTTCTCGTATTCGGGACCCGGATTGCCGAGTCCCACGATGAGGCGCAGGCTGGCCATGGCGGTACAGCGATCCCGCGCCCGGCAGACCGGATGCGGACAAACCCGCGCACGGCATCAGCCCGTGCACGCGACTCGCTGGACGACTTACTTCTTCTTGTCGGCGGCCTTGGCGGGTGCTGCCTTGGCGGGCGCGGCCGCCTTCGCAGCGGCCTTTGCAGGTGCAGCCTTGGCGGCCGGAGCCGCTGCGGCATCGGCTGCCGCTGCCGGCTCTTCCTCGGCGCGTGCCATCTTGGCGATGGCGATGGCCAGATCGTGCAGCTTGCCCAGACGCAGCGCCGGGATGGTCACGCCAGGCGGCAACTTGACCGACGAAAGATGCACGATATCGCCGATCTTCAGCTCGCCCAGATCGACCTCGATGAACTCCGGCAGGTCCTTCGGCAGACACGACACCACGACCTCGTTGAGCTCGTGGGTAATGACCGATGACGCGGTCTTGCCGGCCGGCGAGGTCAGCTGGTTGACAAAGTGCAGTGGCACGCGAACGCGCACCGGCTCGTTCTCGGACACGCGCAGGAAGTCCAGATGCAGGATCTGCATCTTGAACGGATGCCGCTGCATATCGCGCAGCAGCACGCGCTGCGGCTTGTCGCCGATCTTCAGATCCAGGATCGAGAAGTAGAACCACTCGTTGTGCGAGGCCAGCAGCACGGTGTTGTGGTCGAACTGCAGGCTGACCGGCCCTTCCGTGGAGCCGTACAGAATGGCCGGAATCTTGCCGGAATGACGCAGGCGGCGGCTCGCACCTTTGCCTTCGTCGGTCCGCAATTCGGCGGGAATCTCGTGTTGGGTTGCCATCTGAATCACCTCGGTTGTGCGCGCCATGCGGCGCATTTTGCATCGACCCGCGACCAGGCCGATGCGTGATATCCGTCAACGTTGCGGCGTCACCGCAACCCTGACGAATGGCGAATGGAACTGCGCAGCACCGCGCTTTCCCATTCGCCATTCGCCATTCGCAAACCAAGCACCCGAACAGCCGCGCTGGTTCACGCCTCAATCCACGTACAGCGAACTCACCGATTCTCCGAAAGCGATCCGGCGCATCGTTTCCGCCAGCAGCTCGGCGACGCTGAGCTGGCGGATCTTGCCGCAGGCGCGCGCTGCATCCGACAGCAGGATGGTATCGGTAACCACCAACTCGTCGAGCTGCGAGCCGGTCAGGTTGGCAATCGCCGGACCCGAGAGCACCGCATGCGTGCAGTACGCGACCACCTTGCGCGCACCAGCGCTCTTCAGGGCGGCCGCAGCAGCGCACAGGGTGCCCGCGGTATCCACGATGTCATCGACCAGCACGCATACCTTATCGGCGACATCGCCGATGATGTTCATCACCGTCGCCTCATTGGGGCGCGGCCGGCGCTTGTCGATGATCGCCAACTCCGCATCGTCGAGCCGCTTGGCGATCGCGCGCGCGCGCACCACGCCGCCTACGTCGGGTGACACCACCAGCAGATTGCGGGTGCCCTGATGGCGCCAGATGTCGGCCAGCAACACCGGCTGCGCATACACGTTGTCGAGCGGAATATCGAAGAAGCCCTGAATCTGGTCGGCATGCAGGTCGACGGTCAGCACGCGGTCGGTGCCGACCGCGCCGATCATGGTCGCGGCCACCTTGGCCGTGATCGCGACGCGCGCAGAGCGCGGTCGCCGATCCTGGCGCGCGTATCCGAAATACGGCAGCACCGCGGTGACACTGGCCGCCGATGCGCGCTTGAGCGCGTCGATCAACACCAGCAATTCCATGAAATTGTCTGCTGTCGGGGCGCAGGTCGGCTGGATCACGAACACCTCCTGCCGCCGCACGTTCTCCTCGATCTCGACCTGCACCTCGCCGTCGCTGAAGCGACCGATCTGCGCCTTGCCCAGCGGCACGCCCAATTCGCGGGTGATCGCCTGCGCCAGCGGCCGATTGGCATTGCCGGAAAACACCAGGATGCCCTCGGTATTCACGCCCGCTACTCCCGCAACGATCAAACCAGGGGAAATCCAACTCGGTGGCTGGGACGGTAGGACTCGAACCTACGAATGCGGGAATCAAAATCCCGTGCCTTAACCAACTTGGCGACGTCCCAATCCGAACCCAACTCAACGCAGCGCGGTTTCGTGTTCCAGCCGGTCCAGCAACTGCGAGCGATCGCAGGACTGCACCACGATGGCGCGCCAGGCCGGCGGACATCGCCGCGCCAGATGCTCGGCTGTCGGCCGATCCGGGATCGCCGCAAACACGCAACCACCACTGCCCGTCAAGCGAGCCGACGCGAAACCACCGAGCCATTCGATAGCGGCTGCCACCACCGGGTAGCGCCGACACACGACCGGCTCGAGGTCGTTCCGCGTTGCATCGCCCATCAGGAAGCCTGCGATTGTGGTGCGCGGGGTGTCGCGTGTCAATTCAGGGGCTTGAAAAACCGGGCCGGTAGCGACCCGCACGCCGGGGTCGAGCAGCAGGTAGACCTGCGGCGGCAGCTCAATGGCCTGCAGGCGCTCGCCGACGCCTTCAGCCCAGGCGCTGGTGCCACGTACGAACAGCGGAACGTCGGCGCCCAGGGTCAGTCCCAGCTCGGCAAGGCGATCAACGCCCAGGTCGCAGCCCCACATCCGGTCCAGCGCGCGCAGGACGGTCGCTGCGTCCGAACTGCCGCCCCCGAGGCCGCCCCCGGCAGGGATGCACTTGCTGATCCATAGATCAGCGCCCAGACGGGTACCGGTGGCGGCCTGCATTGCACGCGCGGCCCGTACTGCCAGATCCTGCTCGGCGGGAACCTCGGGCATCCCCTCCACCCGCACGATCTCGCCGTCGTCACGCATGCGGATGCCGATCCGATCGCTCAGATCGAGCAGCCGGAAGACCGTCTGCAGCTCGTGATAGCCATCGGCACGCCGGCCGACCACGTGCAGGAACAGGTTCAGCTTGGCCGGTGCCGGCCAATGGGTCCAGCCCTCAATCGGGTCCATGCAGGCTCCAGCGATCCACCGCGATGCGCACCTCGTAGGGGGGCTTGCGGGCGATGAGTCGGCGCGGCATCCGCAGCTCCTCGCTGGCGTCCAGCCACGCCCGGTACTCGACCTGCCATCCCGCCTCGGTAATGGTCCGTGGCAGTCCGGCCGCATCCGGCTCGACGCGCGCTTGCGATGCATCCAGCGGCAGCCCGCGGATCCAGGCGCGGACCTGATCGAGCGGCAGTTGCCAGCCCAGTTCGCGCGCCAGAAGCTGCGCTGCATCGTGGCCCAGCAGCGGCTGCTCGCGAACACCGTCGAGCTGCACCAGACCGGGACCGCCACTGAGGCGCCAGCTGCCACCGGCCACCGGCGCGCGCACGGCGATGTCGAAGCTATCGCCGTCCTGCACCCAATCGATCCGCCCACTGCCGCCTTCGCGCCCGTCACTGACCGCGATGCGCCCCTGCATGGTCCAGTGCGGGGAAGCGACCAGTTGCGCACTGCGGACTTGCGAGGCCAGCACATCGTCGTTCCGCTGCAGCGGTCGGGTGGTGGCGCACGCCGTCAGCGCGATACATGCCGCCAGCGGCAGCGCCCGGCGCAGGCTGCAGCGAATCATGGTGCGAGGCGCGAAACGGTGTCCTTCAAGGTCTGGTTGTCCGCATCGATGGCGGCCCCTTTGTCCCAGATGGCCCGCGCCTGTTCGAGCTGCCCGCTGACCCACAGCGCCTCGCCAAGATGCGCGGCAATCTCCGCATCGGGCTGCAGCTCGAACGCACGCTGCAGGTTTTTGATCGCTTCCGGGAAGCGGCCGAGGCGGAACTGCACCCAGCCCATGCTGTCGATGATCGCTGGCTCGTCGGGTTTGAGCTTGAGCGCCTTGTCGATCAGCTCGAAGGCTTCCTGGTAGCGATCGGTCCGATCGGCCAACGTGTAGCCGAGCGCGTTGAGTGCGTCGGCGTCCTCCGGGTGCAGCACCACGATGCGGCGCAGGTCGGCCTCGCATTCGGCTACCCGGTCGAGCTGCTCGAACAGCAGCGCACGTCCATACAGCAATCGACGCTCGTCGGGCAGCACTTTCAGGCCGCGGGTGTAGGCGTCGACTGCAAGCTCCTGTGCGTCATGCCGGCCCTGCAGTTCGGCTTCCAGCAGGAACGTATCGGCCAGCCGGGTGTCCTCGTCGATGCCCTCGGCGCGCAGCGCGGCCAGATGCGCCAGCGCCGCGTCGATGCCCTCGCCGGCATCCAGAAGCACGCCGATGCGCAGCTGCGCGTCGAACCAGCGCTCACCGCGCGGCACCTCGCGATACCAGCGCAAGGCCTCGACCTGCCGCTCGCCAAGTTCAGCCAGCTGGCCGAGCAGTTCGAGGCGCTCGGCCGGCCGTGGCGGCGGCAGCGCTTCGATCGTGGCGGCAACCGCCTGCAGCAACTTTGGATCGTCTGCGCGAGCGGCGTAGGCGGCACGGGCAGCCAGCACCTCGTCGTCGGGCGCGATCTGGCCCAGCGTGCGCGCGGCCTCCCCAGCCTGGTCGATTTCGTTGAGCAGCGCGGCATAGGTCAAGCGGATCGACTTGTCCTCCGGCGCCAACGCCACGGCGCGTTCGAATGCGGCGCGCGCGGCGGCCCGGTCGCCGGCACGCAGCGCGACGTGGCCTTGCCACAGCGCGGCAGGTGCGGACTTCGGATCGCGCTCGATCGCGCGCGTGGCCAGCCGCCCGGCCAGCTCCGGCTTGCGCAACTGCTGGGCAACCTGGCTGAACATCAGCAGGGTCTCGACGCCGTATCCGGCATCCGGAGTGTCGACCAGTTGCTGCAATGTGCCGGCTGCGGTCTCCGGCTCGGCGGAGGCGAGCAGCACCTGACCTACCATGCGCCGGCTGTCGGCATCATCGCGTGCCAGCAGGGTGCGCAGGCGCTTGAGCGCGGTGGCGGAATCGCCGCTACCCAACGCGATGCCGGCCTCGGCCTGCACGATAGCGGGCGCCTTCGGCGCCAGCGTCTTCCAGCGCGCCAGCGATTCGCCGGCGCTCGCCCATTCGCGCGCCACGATCGCCACCCGGGTGGCATGTTCGGCGATCGCCGCATCGTCGCTTGATGCTGCAGCGCGCGCATAGTGGCGCGCGGCCGACGCGGCACGCCCGTCCTGCCAGGCGAACTCGCCGGCCATCAGCGCCGCCATCACGTCCTTGTCCTCCGACACCAGCGCTTGCGGAGCCTCGGCTGGCGTTGGTTCCTCGCGCGCGGCTTTGCCTGCGCAGCCAAGCAGAGCGATCGCCAGCAGAATTAAGGTCAGGATCTGGATCCGCGGTGACTTCATGCGCTCATTGCTCCGAAATGTGACTCGAGTTGTCGGTGCGCCTGGCTGCACGCGCCTGCCATGCGCGCTGCCTGATCGCCTCGCTGCAGACATTCAACCCGGACCGCGCAAAGACTTTCCTTGCTCTGGCGCGATGCCGGCACGACAATCTAGCGGTACCGACCCACCCTGCGCCATGCCGCTAATCGCCCTTGGATTGAACCACCAGACCGCCCCCGTCGCCCTGCGCGAGCGGGTGGCGTTCGACCAGGGTGCGCTCGGCGCTGCACTCGGTACGCTGCGCGGCGTCGATGGCGTGCAGGAGGCGGCAATCCTGTCCACCTGCAACCGCATCGAGGTTTACGCCAACGTGCGTGAGGGTTGCGAGGCGAGCATTGCCGAGTGGCTGCACCGCCACCATGGTCTGACCGCGCCCATCCTCGATGAGTTCCTGTACAGGCACGACGGTTCGGCAGCGGTTCGGCACCTGTTCCGGGTGGCCACGGGGCTTGATTCGCTGGTGCTGGGCGAGCCGCAGATCCTGGGCCAGGTGAAGGCGGCCTATCAGGCCGCGCGAACAGCAGGCGCTCTGGAAACGGCGCTGGAGCGCCTGTTCCAGAACACCTTCGCGGTGGCCAAGCGGGTTCGCACCGATACCCGGATCGGCGCCAACCCGGTCTCGGTGGCATTTGCCGCGGTGCGTCTGGCGCATCAGGTATTCGCCAGCCTCAGCGAGTCGACCGTGCTGCTGGTGGGCGCGGGCGACACCATCGAGCTTACCGCTCGGCATCTGGTCGAGTCGGGCGTGCGCCGCATGCTGGTCGCCAATCGCACCTTGCAGAACGCCGAAACCCTCGCCCTGCGCTTCGGTGCGCAGGCCATGCCGCTGTCGGAGATCCCGCAGCGCCTGGCCGAAGCCGACGTGGTGATCGCCTCCACCGCCAGTCGTGACCCGATAATCACCCGCGCGGATGTGGCCGCTGCGATCCGCAAACGCCGCCGCAAGCCGATGCTGATCCTCGACCTCGCCGTACCGCGCGACGTCGAGGCCAGCACCGTCGAGCTCGACGACGTGTTCCTGTATACCGTCGACGACCTTGCCGGCGTCATCGAAGACAACATGCGTTCGCGGCGCGAGGCCGCACGCGAGGCCGAGGCGATCATCGACCTGCAGGTCGGCCACTTCATGGACTGGTGTCGCGGCATCGACTGCCAGGGCACGGTACGCGCCATCCGCGCGGCCGCCGAGCACGAGCGCGACGCGCTGCTGGCGCGCGCACGGCACATGATCGAGTTGGGCAAGAGTCCGAACGAGGTGCTGGCGTTCCTGGCCAACACCTTGACCAACAAGATCCTGCATTCGCCCAGTGCCAACCTGCGCCATGCCGCGCTGCGCGGCGATACCGACCTGTTGCGCGCCGCCGAGCGCTTGTTCGCCCATGCCGAAGACGTGCGCGAACCGCGCTCCGAATGACGCCTTCGATCCGCCGCAAGCTCGACGCGCTTGCCGAGCGCCAACAGGAAGTGTCGCTGCTGCTGTCCGAGCCTTCGGTGGTGGACGATCCGACGCGATTCCGCGCGCTGTCGCGCGAGTTCGCCCAGCTCGATCCACTGGCGCAAGCGCTCGCAAGTTTCGACCGCAGCGACGCGGACCTGGTTGCAGCGCGCGCCCTGCAGGCCGAAGGCGATCCTGAACTCAAGGCGATGGCGGCCGACGAGGTAGCCACGCTGGAGGCACGGCGGGCGGAGCTGGAGCGGGCTCTGGAACTGATGCTGGTACCGCGCGATCCGCGCGACGATGCCAATATCTTCCTCGAGGTGCGCGCAGGCACTGGTGGCGATGAGGCTGCGCTGTTCGCCGGCGATCTGTATCGCATGTACAGCCGCTATGCGGAACAGCGTCGCTGGCAGGTCGATA
Source organism: Lysobacterales bacterium (assembly GCA_038249585.1). Lineage (GTDB taxonomy): Bacteria > Pseudomonadota > Gammaproteobacteria > Xanthomonadales > Ahniellaceae > UBA4656. The sequence goes on from JBBSDI010000013.1 coordinate 9,770, forward strand.
TCGTCGACTCCAGCGAAGGCGAACACGGCGGCTTCAAGCGCGTGATCGCGCGCATCGAAGGCCAGGGCGCGTTTTCGCGGATGAAGTTCGAGTCCGGCACCCACCGCGTGCAGCGGGTACCGGCCACCGAAAGCCAGGGCCGCATCCACACCTCGGCGTGCACAGTGGCGATCCTTGCCGAACCGGAAGAATCCGAGGCGCCGACGATCAATCCGGCCGATCTGAAGGTCGACACCTATCGGGCATCCGGCGCCGGCGGGCAGCATGTCAACAAGACCGAATCGGCGATCCGCATCACCCACCTGCCCAGCGGGATCGTGGTCGAGTGCCAGGACGAGCGCTCGCAGCACAAGAATCGCGCCCGCGCGATGGCGTTGTTGACCGCGCGGCTGGCCGATATCCAGCGCGAGCAGCTCGAGGCGGCCACCAGTGCCGCGCGCCGACTGCAGGTGGGCAGCGGTGATCGCTCCGAGCGCATCCGCACCTACAATTTCCCGCAGGGTCGGCTGACCGATCACCGCATCAACCTGACCCTGTACTCGCTCGAACGGGTGATCGCGGGCGATCTGGATCCGGTGATCGATCCACTGACCCGCGAGTACCAGGCCGACCAGCTCAAGCTGCTCACCGACGCCGGATGAGGCTGCACGACCATCCGGCTGCCGACCAGGATGGATCGGCTAGCCACGGGCATCCAGACGATCGTTTCAGTTTAGCGCCAGACGGCTATCATGCGCCGATGAGCACCGCGTCCGAATTCATCGCCCTGCACATCGCCGTACTCACGGTGTCGGACTCGCGCACGCTCGACACCGACAGCTCCGGTGAGTATCTCGCCGATGCGCTCACCGCTGCAGGCCATGTGCTGGCCGCGCGCGCAGTGCTTCCCGACAATCGCTGGAAGGTCCGCGCCGTGGTCGCTACCTGGATCGCCGAGGAGCGCATCGACGGCGTGATCGTCACCGGCGGCACCGGATTCACCGGCCGCGACTCGACCCCGGAAGCGATCGAGCCACTGCTCGACAAACCGATGCCCGGCTTCGGCGAGATGTTCCGCGCGCTGTCGTACGATGAGATCGGCACCAGCACCCTGCAGTCGCGTGCGTTCGCCGGTCTGTCCAACGGCACCTTCGTGTTCTGCCTGCCCGGTTCCACCTCGGCATGCCGCACCGCGTGGGAAAAGCTGCTGTCGGCGCAACTGGATGCGCGCACCCGCCCCTGCAATCTGGTTTCCCTGCGCCCGCGCCTGCACGAGCGCTGAGCACAGCCCTTACACGACCCAACGAGGCGCATCACGATGCCCGAACTCAAGAAGAAGGAATACGGCGAGCTCCTCAAGCCGCTGCAGATGGAGCTGTCGGAGATGCACCGCTGGCTGCAGAGCAACGGGCGCCGACTGCTGATCCTGTTCGAGGGCCGCGACACCGCCGGCAAGGGCGGTGCCGTAAACTGCTTCACCAGCGTGCTCAACCCGCGCTATTGCAAGGTGGTCGCCCTGCCCAAGCCCGACGAGCGCGAGCGCACCCAGTGGTACTTCCAACGCTACGTCGAACACCTGCCGGCCGCAGGCGAGGTCGTGCTGTTCGACCGCAGCTGGTACAACCGCGCCGGGGTGGAGAAGGTGATGGGTTTCTGCAGCGATACGCAGTACCGGCAGTTCCTCGCCGACTGCCCGACCTTCGAGCGAATGCTGGTCGAAGACGGCGTGCTGTTGTTCAAGTACTGGTTCGCAGTCGACCAGCGGTTCCAGGAGGAACGCTTCGCCCAGCGAATCGAGGATCCGATCAAACGCTACAAGATCTCGCCGATCGACCTCGAGGCGCGCGAGCGCTACGGCGATTACACCAAGGCCGCCGAGGAGATGTTCCGCCGCACCCACAGTGCCCAAGCGCCTTGGCACCTGGTCAATGCCAACGACCAGAAGCGCGCGCGCTTGAACATGATTCGCCACCTGCTGGACACGCTGCCCGATCACCACGTGCCGCTGGACAAGATCGTGCTCAAGCCGCTTGCCGGGCGCCCCGCGACCCATCGGGTGAAGGCCAAGATCGAGCGCGTGCCCGAGCGTTACTGAGTTTGCCGCAGTCGCGCCCGTTGATGAACAATGCGGGCTAGTAGCAGGCCGCTCCGGCGGCGCGCACCAGCGCTGTATCCGTGCGGCGCAGGGACACCCCAGCGACCTCCAGCGCAACATCGACGCTGGCGCTGCCCTCGACGCGGCTGCACGGCCCAGTGAACCGATAGCTCAGCGAGCCTGCGGGGACGCTGCCCGATCCGGGTTCGCTGATCGCCAGCGCGGCGCGCCCGTCGCGAAGTTCGCCCATACCGTGCGCCCAGCGCGGCTGGCCATCGGCACCGAAGTGAAACAGCAGCGCGCGCTCGGAGTCGGCGTCGATGCCGCTGCTGGACTCCACCGCGATGCCCCAGCTGCCATCCGGCGTCGTCCATACGCCCGAACCGTCGATCGCTGCGCGGGCCGAACCAAGCGCACGCTGCGGCTCGATGCAGTCGCTGAACGGGATGCCGTCGATCTCGATGCGCGACTCGGCCAATGCCAGCGCACCGCTTCGTGTGGCGCCAGCGCAGGCCGGGTCGGTGGCATCCAGACCAAAGCGCAGATCGAGCGCACCGGCCGGTTCGGCACGCTGGCCGCTGCCCTGCACATCGCGGCTGTAGCGCAGCAGGCCCTGCGCCGACCGCCAGCGCTGATCCTCGATGCTGCCACTGGACGAATACCAGCGCGGCTGCCCAGCGCTATCGCGCAGATAGACCAATGCCAACCACCCGTCGTCGCTGCGCTGCAGAACCAGGCCACGGTCGCTGCGCGTGCGGTCGGCCCAGAATCCCTGCGCCAGTCGCGGCGCGCTGAGCAGTCCACGCAGCAGCGGCGTCTGCGTGGATGCGGTCAGCGCGTACATGGAGCCCCCCGCGTCGCGCACGAACGGCGAGGCAATGAGGCTACCTAGCGACGCATCCACGCCATCGCCGGCCGCCGGATCGGCCGCGCGTCCGTATGCGTAGCGACCGCCGGCCTGCCGCACGATGTACCAGCCGCCGCGGCGCTGCGTGCGCGGATGGGTCACGCGCAGGCCCGCTGCATGCACGCGATCGCCCGTGTGCGGATGGGTCAAGGCCGCGAAGCCGGCATCGGACAGCGCCACTCCGGCACTGCCCAGCCCGCCCCAGTTGGCGCCCAATGCGCCGACCAGATCGGCTTCGACCGTAACCTCGCCGCGCGCGGGATCGATGCGCACCAACTCGCCGTTGCCGAGCATGCCGATCAGGGCCGCTGCCTCGGGGGCAAGCGCATGCAGACCGGCAAGCGCCCCGCGCGCGGCATTCCACACAGCTACCGTGGTCCATACGCCGGTGGGTTCCTGGCTACGGCGCAGGACGCGTCCGCCAGCGGCGTCGAACACGGCGGCATAGGCGCTGCCATGCAGCGTCGCCATTCCGGTGAGTTGCATCCCATCGGGCATCCCGTCGACTGCAACGCGAACGCCGCCGTCGGCCACGCGCAGGATGGCCGACTGCGCACCGGCATCGAGACCGATCAGCACCACGCCGGCGGCAGTCAAGGTCGGCGGCAAGGCGATGACCCATGCTGCGCGCAGAGTGTCGTCGACCGCTCGCAGGTCTGCCTCGGCATGCCAGACCGGTGCGCCAGGCGGACGCCGCCAGAGTTTCAAACGACCGTCGATGGCAGCCAGCAGGGCAAGCTGTTCGCCGCCCACCGGCCAGGTCACCTTGCCCATCCACAGCGCTCGACCGGCACCGGCGTTCAGATCCATGCGCCACGGCCCGTCCGCTGCGTCGCGCCGCCACACGCTCACCGTGCTGCCGACGGTGGCGGCCAGCAGTGCGTCGTGGTCTGCAAGCAGTGCTGCGAGCCTTCCCGCGTCTGCCGGCGGTGCGGTGTCGGCAGCAAAACGCAGCGATTCGAAACGCGACACGCGATTGAGCGCAATGGTCGGCAACCATGCGAGCAGCAACTCGCCCATCGAATCCGGCAGTGCTGGATCGGCAGGCATGCTCACGACCTCGGCCGCACCGCCGGCCGCGCGCCAGCGCTCCGCGACTGCTACGGAGGCCAGCGCAGCCCAACGACGGCGTGGCTTGCGCTCGGAGATCAGCAGCAGCGGTGGCAATACCAGGCCCGTGTTCGACACCGCGAACTCGAGCGTGTGGTCGAACCCCGCTACCGCGATGCCACGCACCGCGGTTGCCGAAACGCCGGCATCGCGCAGCGTCCGCGGGTCGATTGCGCGCGCCAGCGCGGCGGTGGCTGCAGCGCCGGCAACCAGCAGATGCAGGCGATTCGGGTCGCCGGTGTAGGTTGTGCCGCGACGCCACATCCATACCAGCGCAGCATCCAGATCGTCGGCAACCGTATCTGTGCCCAACACCACGATCGCGACCAGATGGCCTCGCTGGGCCAGGCTGCGCGCCAACACCTCGACCCCTGCGAAACCGGCGATGGCGATCATCGGGTGCGGCCCCGGTGCGTCCGGCGTATGCAGATCGATCCGACGCGGATCGGCCGGATCGCCGCTGGCGGTGTAGGGAATCGCGCGGAACACGCGCGCGTGCGCGACTCCCGCCACAATCAGCACGGCAATCAGCAGCAGCAGGAGCATCCATGCCCGGCGCATGATCTTCAGCCGATCTCGAATCCGGCCCACTCGGGCGCTGGCGCCGGCTCGCGCTGCACCGATTCGACCCGCGCATGCGGCGAGCCGATCCACAGCCAATCGGCAAGCGCTTCGATGGCGGCCAGCTCGCCTGCAGCCAGCACCTCGACCCGTCCGTCGCGCAGATTGCGTGCATGGCCGCACAGACCCAGCGCAGCGGCACGCTGGCGGGTAAAGGCGCGAAACGCCACGCCCTGCACGCGACCGGCAACGATGAAGCGTGCAGCCGTTTGCGTCATGTGCCAGTCCCGGTGGCGGCAATCGCCTTGGCCAGCTGAACCGAAGTGACCGGGCCGATGAAACGCTGCGCGAGACGACCATCCGGCGCGATCAGATAGGTCGTCGGCAGGCCGCGTGGCACGTCGAAGTCCTTCGGCGGGTCGTAGACGTCCACCACGGCAATCGGGTACGAGGCCGGATGCCGCTTGAGGAAGGCCAGCAGATCGCTGCGCTCGATCTGTTCGAAGGCAAGCCCGATCACGCGCACGTCGTCGCGCTCGCGGTCGAAGCGGGACAGATCGGGAATCTCCTTGATGCACGGCGCGCACCAGGTGGCCCAGAAGTTGACCACCACCCATTTGCCGCGCTGCTCGGCCAGATCGAAGCGGCCATCGGCAATGGTCTCAACGATCAGGGTGGGGAACTTCGTTTGTTGCGCCTTGGGCGCGATCGGCTCGGCACCGATCGCAGGGCCTGCTGCCAGCAGCAGTAGCGGAAACAGGAGATTGCGCATCGGCTCGGGATTCCGGATGGTGACGCACGATTATGCGCCGGCCCAGGTTGCGACCGCGCGATGGCCGGACAGGTTCAATCGGGTGCCAGCACGCTGGCGACCGGGCGCTTGAGGATGCCATCTTGCGCACTGGCAGCCTGCTCGAGCAGCGCCAGCAGCGGCTGCCCGCGCTGTTTTGAAAGCGCGCGATAGCGGGCCAGCTCGAGCGCGGTCGGCCAGCGGTATTGGCCAGCGTCGAACAGCTCGACCAGCGGCACGCTTGCCGGATCGCGCAGCAGCACCCAAGTGCCCAGTTCGGTGCGGTGGGCGCAGCGCGCATCGCGTAGCTCACCCAGCATGCGATCGAGCAGGGTGTCGCTCAGGTATGGCTCGTGTGCAGCCAGCGCATTGCGAGTCGGCGGCTCGCCCGCACGGGTGCAACGCGCAATCAGATCGAGCACCCGCAACAAGGTTGCGAACTCCAGTCCACGGCTGATCTGCTGATCGTGCGGCACATAGCGAAATGCCGACATGCTCGCCACGATCGAAGCGCCGACCAGCACAACCACCCACGACAGATAGATCCAGATCAGGAAGATCGGAACCGCCGCCAGCACGCCGTAGATCTGCTCATAGCTGGCCTGCGCGAGGTATTGGCTGAACACCTGTTTGGTCATCTCGAACAGCACGCTGGCAAAGGCACCCCCGAACAAGGCGTGGCGAAATCGCACGCCGCCGTTGGGAATCACCAGATAGGCCAGGGTCAGTGCGCCCCAGGTCACAATGCTGGGCAGCACGAAAAGCAAACGCTCAGCCAGATGCAGCTCGCCGGTGGCGTCGCCCAGCCCGGGCAACGCAAACAGGTAGGAGCTAAGGCCGAGGCTCGCGGCAAGCAGGATCGGCCCCAGCGACAGCACGGTCCAGTACACCACGAAGCGGGCGAGGCGGCGGCGGCGCGGAGGTGCGCGGAAAATGCGGTTGAACGACTCCTCCACGCTGGACATCATCAGCAGCGCGCTGACCACCAGCGCAAGCACCCCAGCCGAGGTCAACCGTGAAGCGTTGCCGGCGAAATCCAGCAGATACGACTGCATGGTCTTGGCCGCAGCCGGCACGAAATTGGCGAACACGAAGTCTGTCAGCGCCATCGACCATTGCTGGAACACCGGAAATGCGGCCAGGATGCCGAACACCGCAGTAGTCAACGGTACGAGGGCGAACACGGTGGTGAAAGAAAGCGCGCCCGCTGCGGCGAAACACTGCTCATCGAGGAACCGATGCCAGACGAAGCGCGCGAACGCGAGACTGCGTTCACGCACGGTCCGCGAGAATGGCGACAGAAGGCGGTTCACCCGCACAATCTAACCCAACCCGCGAACCGCCGTGCTCTGGCTTGCCAGTTGGCGCGGATCGGCACCACCCAGGCGATACGACCCGATGAGCGATGTGCTGGTTCTTTATTACTCCCACCATGGGGCTACGGCCGAGCTGGCCCGCCAGGTTGCGCGCGGTGTCGATGAGGTGTCGGGCATGAGCGCGCGCTTGCGCACGGTCCCGCCAGTCCAGCCGGTCACCGAGCCCGCCCTGCTGCCGGCGGTGCCGACCGAAGGCCCGCCGTACGCCAGCTACCGCGATTTCGAGCAGTGCGCCGGCCTGGTGCTCGGCAGTCCGACCCGCTTCGGCAACATGGCAGCGGCGCTGAAGTACTTCCTCGACGGCAGCGTGGCGGAATGGCTGTCGGGCGCGTTGGCCGGCAAACCCGCCGGAGTGTTCACCTCGACCGGATCCCTGCATGGCGGCCAGGAATCGACCCTGCTGTCGATGATGCTGCCGCTGTTCCACCACGGCATGGTGCTGGTGGGAATCCCGTACAGCGAACCTGAGCTGTCGAGCACCCGCACCGGTGGCACGCCATACGGAGCAAGCCACGTTGCGGGGTCACGCGGCGAGTTTCCGGTATCGGACGAGGAGCGCGCGCTCGCGCGGGCCCTGGGTCGACGGGTCGCCATGCTCGCCGCGCGGCTCGCATCATGAGTTCGCAATTGCGCTTGCTGTCGTTTGCCTGCCTCGTCGGCCTGCTGCTGCTGCACATCGCCTGGCATCTGTGGTGGGCCCCACCGATCGCACTGCCGCTGGTCCTGGTGCTGGGACTGGCCACCGCACCGGCGGCACTGGCCCTGTTGGCGTGTGCATTCAACCTGCGCGACGGACTGCTGATCGGCGGCATTTTCGCGCTCGGCTATTTCTGCCATGGCGTCATGGAGGCATGGGCCGCACCGGCCGAGCGGATCCCCGCGCTGCTCGAAGTCCTGTTGGCCAGTAGCCAGATCGTGCTGCTGGCCGCGGCCGCGATCGCCGAAAAGCGCGAGCGTCGCGCAGCTGCAGCGGCGCTGGCGTAAGAATCCCGCGTTGCCGCCGCGCACGGTTCGTGGCACAAGGGTTCAACCTCCGGGAGCGATTCCATGGGCTTTACCCAGCACGGACCGGTGCTCGACAACCAATACCTGGAAGACCGCCTGCTGCGCTCGCTGCTGCGCCGCGTATTGCCGCATCCGATGCTGCGGGCGCTGGAACCCGACTTGACCGAGTTCGGCGAACTGGTCGCCGACTGGTATCCGGAGCAGGTTGCAGCACATGCAGAGCAGCCGACCCTGGTGCCGTTCGACGCCTGGGGCAACCGCATCGATCGCGTGGACGTGGGCGCGTTCTGGCGCCGCGCACCGGGTCTTGCCGCCCGGCACGGTCTGGTCGCGAGCGGCTACGACAGGGCGCATGGCGCGCATGCGCGTGTGCATCAGTTCGCCCGCGCCTACCTGTTCACCGCCTCCAGCGAGATCTATTCCTGCCCGCTGGCGATGACCGACGGCGCGGCGCGCTGCCTGCTCGACTCCGGCAACCAGGTCCTGATCGAGCGCGCGGTGCCGCACTTGACCAGCCGCAATCCCGAGCAGTTCTGGACTTCGGGCCAGTGGATGACCGAAACCACCGGCGGCTCGGATATCAGCGGCACCGAGACGATAGCGCGCGCCGACGACAGCGGGCGCTGGCGACTGTACGGGCGCAAGTGGTTTACCTCCGCAGTGGCCTGCGATGTTGCACTTACCCTGGCGCGCCCGGAAGGCAGCGGGCCCGGCGCGGACAATCTGGCGCTGTTTTATGTCGAACCGCGGCGTAGCGACGGCAGTTTCCGCAATCTCACCGTGGATCGACTCAAAACCAAACTCGGCACCCGCAAGCTACCGACCGCCGAGATCACGCTCGACGGCACACCCGCCCACCTGGTCGGCGAGGCGCGCCACGGGGTGCGCCTCATCGCGCCGATGCTCAATGTCACCCGGCTGTGGAACTCGGTCGCCGCCATCGCGCTGTTCAGACGCGGAATGGCGCTGGCGCGCTCCTATGCGACGCGCCGCGTGGTGTTCGGCATGCCGCTGCTCGACCATCCGCTGCACCAGGAGACGCTGGCAGATCTGCAGGCCGAGCTGGAAGCCGGTTTCCATCTGACGTTCTTCGTCGCCGAACTGCTCGGACGCGCCGAACACGGGCAGATCGACGATACGCACGCGCACCTGCTGCGCCTGATGACCCCGGTCGCGAAGCTGATGACCGCCAAGCAGGCGGTGGCCGGGCTATCCGAGATCTGCGAAGCGTTCGGCGGCGCGGGCTATATCGAGGACACCGGCATCCCTACCCTGCTGCGCGACGCGCAGGTGCTGCCGATCTGGGAAGGCACCACCAACGTGCTGGCACTGGACGTGGTGCGGGTGCTCGGGCAGATCGGCGGACTGCAGCCATGGCTGGTCGCCCTGCGCGGTCTCACCGCACAGGTAACCGCCAGCGAACTCGATCCGGTGGTCAGGCTGGTCCGCGAAAACACCACCCGCACCGCCGAATGGCTGGTGCAACATTCGAAATCGCGCGATGCGCTGGCTGCTGGCGCGCGCGGCCTGGCAATGACCCTCGGCCGCACCCTGGCGCTCGCCCTGCTGGCCCGCCATGCCGACTGGACCATGCGCGTCGAAAACGATCCCCGACCGATGGCCGCAGCAAGGCGCTTCGCCCGCCTCGGAATCAACCGGCTGGTCGATCCAGCGTCAGTGGAGGCGCGGATGCTGGCGAGTGATATCTATGCGTAGGGATGGTTGGTGTGGGTCTGGGACTGGGGAGGGTTGGATTGGCGAATGGCGAATGGGAAAGAGCGATGACTCCGGCTGATCTAGACTGGGTGAGCTACGCCGACGACCGGCGACACATCGCCCCGCCACACATCGCCCATTCGCCATTTGCCATTCGCCATTTGCCGCTTCACCGCCATTGTCGAGTAGAACCCCCACCCCCATGAACCATCTCACCATCGTCACCACCGGCGGCACGATCGACAAGATCTACTTCGACGACAAGTCGAGTTTCCAGATCGGTGCGCCGCAGATCGGCGAGATCCTTGACGCTATCGGGGTCGGGTTCGCGTTCGACCTGATTCCGATCATGCGCAAGGACAGCCTGCACATCACCGACGAGGATCGCGACTTGCTGCGCCGAGCCATCCAGGCGCAGCCAGGGCGGCATGTGCTGGTCACCCATGGCACCGACAGCATGGTCGAAACCGCCAAGGTGCTGCAGGCGATCGTTGGCAAGGTGATCGTGCTGACCGGCGCGCTCAATCCAGCGCGGTTCACCGGCTCCGATGCGGTGTTCAACATCGGCGCGGCGGTAGGTGCCGTGCAGGTGCTGCCCGATGGCGTCTACATCGCCATGAATGGGCGCATCTGGGATCCGCAGCACGTGCGCAAGAACGTCGCTGCGAATCGCTTCGAAGCCCGCTGATTGCCGTCAGCGAGGATTTTGCGAGCGATCGATCAGTCGGACTCGGCCAGCGACTCGGCGCGTGCGCGCGCTTCGGCCGCCGCATCCGTGCGACCCAGCTTTTCGTATGCCTCGGCCATGCGCGCATGGATGTCGGGATCGGTGGACTCCAGTTGCAGTGCGCGCTCCAGCGCGACCAATGCCGGCTTCGGCTGATCGGTGAACAGCAGCGCATAGCCGAGCATGTAGTGGTTGACGTAATCCTCGTCATCGAGTTCTGCCGCACGCCGCAAGGGCGCAATCGATTCGCGCTCTCGATCCAGATGGAACAGGGCAGCACCTTCGTAGTACCAGCCTTCATCGAAGGTCGGGCTGCCCTCGCGCAGGGTGCGCCCGGCTGCCAGCACCGGCTGCAAGCGCTCGCGCAGGTAGTGCTCCTCGATGGCATCGGTGCATTCGCTGCGAACCAGCGCCATGCACGCGCGCCACGATTTCGCCGCGCCCGCATCATCGCCGCTGGCTTCCTGCGCGAAACCGATCTGCGCATGGGTGAAGGCGCGCAGCTTGACCACTGCCGACAGTGATTTGCTGTCGCCGCCCGTCGAGCGCAGGGTGAGCGCTTTCTCAAGCGGGGCAATCGCTTCCTGCGGCCGATCCAGGTACAGCAGGCTGGCGCCAACCAGGAACCAGGCTTCATCGGATTGCGCTGCAACGCTGGTCCAGAATCGTGCGGCATGAAGTGCCACCGCGTCGAAATCGGAGGTGTACCAGTTGCCTACCAGGGTGCCGAAAACCTCGGCGTCGAGCTCGAACGCGCGCTTCCACGCATTCCGGGCCAGCGCCGGCTCATCGTGCAGGGAATACGCTCTGCCGAGTTCGCCCCAGTTGTAGGCATCCGCGGAATCGATCCGCGTTGCGCGCTGCAACGGCTCGATGGCCTCGCCGGCGCGATCGAGCGCTATCAGGCTTACGCCCTGCATGTACCAGGCGTCATCGTCGTCCGCTGTGGACTCGGCCCAATCTGAAGCGGCAGCAAGCGCTTCGGTGTAGCGACGCGCCTCGAAGTGCCCCTGCGTGGTCGCCGCGTCGCGGGCGATTGCCGAGCTCACCAGAGCAAGCAGCAGCGCGATTGTCGCTGCGGTACGGCGAATCAGCATGATCGAGCCCCGCCCGAATGGAAGTCCGGAATGCTACCGGAAGGGCTGCGGCAAGCGAGGGGCGCCGAGACTGCAGTGCAAAAAAAAGAGCCCCGGCTGGTGCCGGGGCTCCCCCCTTTCAGGATCGCAGCAGTTCGGTCTCCCCAACCTCGCCGCGCGGGTCCGTGTCAGAACTTGCAATCAACGATCGAAACGCACGCGAACGCAGAGGTCGAAGCGAGCGCAGTGAATTGAACCTGGGGAATCGGGCCGCTCCCGCGCGCCCGAGCGACGCGGCGATCCCGACCAGTTACTGCCGCCGCCCATCAACGGGCCGCAATCCGAACCTGACGACCGACACGGTGGCAGCCAACGCCTTGCAGGGGGCGAAAAACGTTGCAGATGCAACCGCTGATGCTGCACTGCAGAATCATTGTCCGGACCACTTACGCAGGAAGTTGCGCGAAGTGGCTTCCCGCAGCGCGACGGTCGAGCGCAAACGGTTCGCGCACGTAAGCACGATCAGCCTGCACTGGCCTGCCAGCAGAACCCTTCACTCAGCCGATCATCAGCCACAGGCCGAACGCGGCACCGGCGGCAACCACGACCACAATGGCAATCGCAACTACCCAGCGCGCTGTCGACCAACCGCCGCTCGCTGCAGCAGCCGGCCGCGCAGGTCGCGGCGGCGGCGCTGGCGCGCGCGCGGCTGCCGCCGCAGGCGACACCGCGGCCGGCTTGGGTGCTGCAACTGGCGGTGGGGCTGCAAGCGCCGGCGGTGGCGCAGATGGAGCCGGCACGCGCGAGGGCGGCGGCATGGTGATCTGCGGTTCCTTCAATGGCCGCGCCGATTCGGCTGCGGCGCTCTGCGCGCCGGCGGCGGCGGCGATATGGCGTGCCGAAACCATCACCGTCGATTGCGAATCGTCCATCGGATGATCGGGGTGGACCGATCGGACTGCCGCGTCGAACTCGACCCGCGCGACTGGACCCATCCAGCCGAAACGGATGCTGTCGCCCGAGTTCAGCAACTGGGTGGCGATGCGCTCATCGCCAACAAAGGTGCCGTTGGTGCTGTTGCTGTCGACCAGTTCGAACTGGCCGCCTGCCTGGCGGATCTCGCAATGGTGGCCCGAGACGCCCTTGTCGGTATCCAGCACGAGGTGGCAGTCGGGCGCGCGCCCGATCACCACTACCGGCTGGGTGAAGCTGTCGACCTGGCCGGCGCGCGAGCCTTCCAGGTGATGCAACAGGATGCGTTCGAGCGCCTGATTCATGCCGCGGTCCAGACTCGGAGATTCATGATGGCGTGAGTTTGCGGCATGCGCCGTTCCGCGACAAGGCAAGCCTCTGCCGGGGATCCTGCCAGCCGCACGGTTTATGTGAGGTGACGCACGTTGCCGCGGCCGCGGTCCATGCCAGAATCCGCACACTGCGTAGCAGGGGCCGGGCGATCAGCAGGAATCGATGAACGCACCGGAACCGGTCGATCCGATGATGCTGGCAACCGGCGAGGCGGTGCTGCAGAAGCTTGCCGCATGTTGGAGCCGCCTGGTTGCGACATGGAACATCTCCGACGCGCAGGACTTCGGCGAGGACTTGGTGCTGCTGCTGGAGTCGACCGACGATGCGCGAGCGATGCGCGCGGGCGACCTCGCGGCATACCTCGCGGTATTCGCCGACGGCGCGCTGGTTCCCAGTCGCCAGCAGCTGGGGCGTCTGGATGCGCTGGCAGGCGCGCTGTTCGGCGGCACCACCGCTGCGGCCAATGTGGTGCAACTGCCGACCCCGCCGCCGCGCGCGCAAGAGGCGCGCGGCACGGTCTGCGTGTTCGGCGTCAGCGACGCGCTGTGCCCTGGCTTGAGCGGCTCGCTGGCCGAACACGGCTACAGCGTGCGCCATTTCGCCGAGATCGAGGGTCTCCTGGGGTGGCTGCGGCAGGCACGTCCCGGCGTGTTGATGATCGACGCACCGCGCCTGCGCAACCTGCCGCAGCTGATCGCAGCA
>JBBSDI010000014.1:0-22999 GCA_038249585.1 Lysobacterales bacterium
ATTCCGGGACGAGCGTGCGGTACTTCGGCGGCACGGCCTTGAAGTCGCGGGTTGAGAAGACCGGGTTGGTCGCGAGGTCGGTGAACTGCCGACTGTCGATGATGTCGCGCACGCGCCCGCTCGTGACGTAGGCCTTGAAGTAGGTCTTGATCGCCGGGATAGCCGTGGCCTCGTCGGGCTTGGTGTCGGCGACGAACTTGGCGAACTCCTCTTCCAGCAGTTCATCCTTGGACTTGAAACGCGGGATGAGCCCGAAGACCTTTTCGAGGATCTCGCGCAGGGTCAGGCGCCGGTCTACCGCGGCGGCTTTGCGCAGCTTGTCGAGGGTGTAGTACTCCTCGGGCTTGTCGAAGACCTCGCGATTCACGTAGTCGATCACGCGGTCCCACTGCCCGGCCTCGACGGCGGCGGCGATGGTGTCGTCGGCGCGTACGGAGTCCTCGAACTTCTCGAAGAACATCCGGTCGATCTTCATCCCCTCGTAGCCGATGGTCTCTTCCTTGACCATGGAGAGGATGTCAGCGCCGAGATGTTCGTAGGTGCCGCCAACGACCACGGGGCCCTGCCCGCCGCCTTCCTCGGTACCCAGTCCTCTTGGCGGCGGGAGCTTCAGCACTTCGTCGTAGTTGAACTCCTCCTCGAAGTACTCGCAGTTGGCGAAGAAGTCGAAGAGCTTGTAGGCCGTCTTGGATGGGTTCTGCACGCCGTCCTTGAGGCTGTCGTCGAAGAGCTGTTCCAGGAAGTCGTGCTTGCGGGTGCCGCGGCCCTTGATCTGGATGAAGTCGGTCGGCGAGAAGATCGGGCGGAACAGTCCCAGGTTGAGGAGGTCCGTGCAGTCGTAGCCGGTGGTCATCATCCCAACGGTCACGCAGACCCGCGCCTTGCTGGTCTTGTAGGCCGGGATGAAGTTGCCCGAGCCGAGCAGGTTGTTGTTGCTGAAGTTGATGGTGAACTGCTGGGCGTCGGGAATCTGACTGGTCACCTGCACGGCGAAGTCCGACTGGTACTTGCCCGGGAACATGCGGTCGGCCATCTGATTGAGGTTCTGCGCGAGCTTGGCCGCGTGGTTCTGGCTGACAGCGAAGATGATCGACTTGCCGATCTCGCCGCTGACGGGATCGCGCAGGGCGTTTTCGAGGAACGTCTTGCAGAAGAGCTGATTCGTGGCGTCGGCGAAGAAGCGTTTCTCGAACTCGCGCTGCTTGAAAGTCTGCTGCTGGTCCTCGCCGGTGTCGTCGGTGAACGAGACGACGAAGCCCTGCTCGGAGAGCAACTGGGTCGTGACGCCGGTGCGGGCATCAACCACCGTGGGGCTGATCAGGTAGCCCTCTTTCACGCCGTCGAGCAGGGAGTAGCGGAACGTGGGTTGGCTGTTCTCGCAGCCAAAGGTGCGGTAGGTGTCGAGCAGCAAGCGACGCTCGGCTTCGCGTGGGTCGCGCGTACCTGGGTTCGAGCCGTCGAAGCGCCGCAGGTAGTCGCGGGGCGTCGCGGTCAGGCCGAGCTTGTAGCCGATGAAGAAGTCGAAGACCGCGCGTGCGTTGCCGCCGATGGAGCGGTGCGCTTCATCGGAGATCACCAGATCGAAGTCGGTCGGGGAGAAGAGCTTCTGGTACTTGTTGTTGAAGAGCAGGGACTGCACCGTGGTGACGACGATCTCCGCTCGCCGCCAGTCGTCCCGGTTCTCCTTGTAGATGACCGTCTGGAAGTCGGCAGACAGCAGCGCGGCGAAAGCCTTCTTGGCTTGGTCTTCGAGCTCCAAGCGGTCTACCAGGAACAGCACCCGCCGTACGTTGCCGGAGCGCAGAAACAGCTTGATGACAGCGGCGGCGGTCAGGGTCTTGCCGGTGCCGGTGGCCATCTCGAACAGGAAACGGTCCTTGCCGTCTCCGACTGCGGCTTGGAGGCTGTGAATAGCCTTGAGCTGATAGGGCCGGAGAAAGCGGAGCTTGTTGGCCTGGATGTAGCCGGGCCGTTCCGCCTCGTTCCGCCACGCGGCCTCCGACTGGTAGCCCGGACGCTGCGTGAGAGCGATGTAGTCCTCGCCCACCTGCTCCGCGATCAGACGCTGCGGATCGGGCGTGACCTTCTGGTAGCCGATGACCGAATCTGGCGTCGGAAACGACGTGATGACGTAGGGGTTGCCGCGCTCGAGATCCCAGAAGTAGTGCAGGTTGCCGTTGGAGAGGATGATGAAGCGGCAGTTCTGCGACCGGGCGTACTTGCGAGCTTGCTCCTTGCCGACCAGCGGATTCTTGTCCTCGGCCTTGGCTTCGAGAACGATGAACGGGAAACTCTTGGCGTCGAGCAAGAGGAAGTCGACGAACCCCTTGCCGGTCCTCTCGAAGTTGTCGCCGAGCGCGTCCAGGTCGGCGGACTTGATCGTGACGCTGGGCTCGAGGCGGATGTTGGCGGCACTGTCGCCTTGGGGAAAGAAGCGCCAGCCGGCTGCTTCGAGCAGCTTGTTGATCTTGATGCGGGCTGTGGCTTCCTTCTCGGACACTCAGGCTCCTCGCTCAGCGGTGACGGTGGTCAAGCGGCATAACGCCTACTCGACCCTGTAACAGGGCCCGTAATGTGCAGCATATTGAATAGGGAGGCGGTACTGGTCAAGCTGTTTTCTTGCGCGAATCATCAAGTTATTCCTATAGCCTTTCACAAAACCGACGCCTGATCTGGCTTCTGGCAGTTCGTCCAGCTTGGCGCGGGTTGCGCCGTAGGCGGGTCGTCATGCAAGACAGAACGCGTCGGCGCGGAAACGGCGGCGCACCAGTGGGGTTGTTGACCCAGGCACCTCGACCAGCACGTCCGCCCGGGCTGCTGCAGGTGGCCCGCGGCCGGATTGGGCGGCTGGGCATGAGCATCCGGATCGAGGAGGCTTGCGTCGGCTGGATCCGACGGTTCGTCAAAGCCAATGGGCGGCGGGATGCGCGCGAGCTTTTCGTGGTGGCAGTTCACGCATCAACGAGCGGGTCGTGTCGTCCGGGTACTTTTGGCACCTCGTTGCCTGCGAGGTGGCGCGCCTGTCGCGCGGGAATGGAACGCGCGGTCTTGCGCGGACGCGGCAAGGGCAGGGCGCTGTCTGGGGATTCGAAATCGAAACGACTGCGGCCACCGGCGGCGCGATAGTCGGCCAGCAGTGCCGCATCGATCGCTGCGGCGTGGGCGTCCGGCCTTGTGTTGAGGTGCTCACGCAGCAGCAGCACCAGCCGTTCGTGCGCCAGCGCGTGCGTTTGTGCGGTGCGCGCATACAGCCAGTCGGAGAAATCCAGAAAGCGCGCAAACGGCGAGTCGGCGAGCAGCAGCGCCAGCGCGCGGCGATGGCGCCCGGAGTTGGCCACGATGTCCCAGTAGCGCGAGAAGCGCGACAGCCGCTGCATGCTGGCGAAGTCGATCGCATCGGTGGCGAGGATGTTGTACGGCGGGTCGGGATTGAAGCGCAGTCCGAAGGTTTCGGTGTGGCGGGCGATCGGCGCGCCGCGCAGGCGCTTTAAGATGCCGAACTGGATCTCGTGCGGCGCCAGCGCCACCAAACGGTCGAATCCGGCCGCGAAACTGTGCATGTCCTCACCTGGCAGGCCGGCGATCAGGTCCACGTGCAGATGTGCATGGCTGTGCGCGCGCAGCCACTGCAGGTTGGCTTCTGCCGCTGCGTTGTCCTGGCGTCGCGAGACGCGTTCCTGCACGGCCGGATTGAACGTCTGGATACCGATCTCGAACTGCAGGCTGCCGGGTGGAAACTGCGCGATCAGGGTCTTCAGCCGCTGCGGCAGGTGATCGGGAATCAACTCGAAATGCACGAACACCGGGTCGTCCGGCGCGCTGTTCAGGCGCTCCAGGAAAAAGCCCAGGATCGCCAGCGAGGTCTCGACCTTCAGATTGAAGGTGCGATCGACGAACTTGAACTGCCGCGCGCCGCGGGCGTACAGATCGGCCAGTGCGGCGAGGAAGGCATCCAGCGGGAACGGCCATGCGCTGCGATCCAGCGCCGACAGGCAGAACTCGCATTTGAACGGGCAGCCGCGCGATGCTTCCACGTACAGGTGCCGGCGTCGCAGATCCGCGTCGCTGTACTCGGCATACGGCATCGCCAGTGCCGCCAGCGGCGGTTGTTCGCCGACGATCACCGGTGCCGGCGGGCGCTCGCCGCGCAACAGCGCCTGCGCGAGTTCGGCGAAGCTCAGATCGCCCCAGCCGGTGATCACGTAGTCGGCCAATTGCACGATGCGCTGGGTAGCGTGCTCGTAGCTGACCTCGGGTCCGCCGAGCACGATCAGGATCTGCGGTGCGATCGCGCGCAGCTGTGCTGCTACCCGTGTGGTTTCGTCGACGTTCCAGATGTACACGCCAAGCCCGATGATGCGCGGCCCACCGGCCAGCAGCTTCTCGACGATCTCCTCGGTCTTCTGGCCGATCACGAACTCGCGGATCTCCGAGTCCTCGCGCAGCCCGCCGAGGTTGGCGCGCAGGCAGCGCAAGCCCATCGAGGCGTGGGCGAAGCGGGCGTTGAGGGTGGCAAGCACGATGCTGGGCATGGTGCGCATGGTAAGCGCTCCTGCGTTGGATGGCTTTTACCGGCCGCAACAGAGCCCTGGCTCCAGATCGAGTCTGGCTGGCCGCGCCATGCCGATGCGCGAGCCTGGTTCAGGGACTGCTCTGCAAGCCCCTATGTGCGTTGGAGAACAGTCGGCCCACGCCGCCGGGCGCAGACTGCGCACATCGCAGCCGGTCGCTGAATCCACGACCGCGCCCCGGCGTGCGCTGCAGACCAAAGCCCCTGACGTATTGCCGCCCGTGGACTTCGGGTTGGTGCGCGGCATGGTTTACCGTGGACTGCCCCTACCCAGAGCGAGTCTTTTCATGCGCCTTCATCTGCCTGCAATCCTCCTGATCCTGCTGCCGACCATGACCCACGCCATCGAAGAGCCGAAGTTCGAGGTCGTTCGCAAAGTGGATGCGGTTGAAATCCGCCAGTACGCAGCTTACGTGGTGGCCGAAGTCGAACTCGCGGGGACCGCCGAAAAAGCCAGTAACGACGGTTTTCGGATCCTCGCCAGCTACATCTTCGGCAGCAATCGCAGCCAGGCCAAACTTGCGATGACAGCGCCGGTGACCCAGGAGGCGGTCTCGGTAAAGTTGCCGATGACCGCGCCGGTCACCCGCACCAAGGCTCCCGGCGGTTTCCGCGTGCAGTTCGTGCTGCCGCGGGACGTGACTGTTCAGACCGCGCCGGTGCCGCTGGATTCGCGCATCAGCCTGCGCGAGGTGCCGGCGATCCGCGTGGCGGCGCTGCGCTTCTCGGGTTTTTGGTCCGAATCGAACTACAGCAAACACCTCGATCAGCTGGAGACCACCCTGCGTGGCGCAGGTCTTACGTGGGTCGGTGAGCCCATCTACTCGCGCTACGACGCGCCATGGACGCCGTGGTTCATGCGCCGCAACGAGATCTGGCTGCGACTCGGGCCCGACGCTGGATGACCGCTTCGCCGGCCCGCGGGACGATTGAGCGGGTCGGCGCGAAAATACGCGCCCGGTGGCTTGATATCGTGCGCACGGCGGCAAGTCCGAGCGCCGAGCAGCCGCTGCGCGCGGAACTGTTCAGTGCCGACCAGATGGAGCAGTACGGCCGCACCCTGGCCAATCTGCACGTGCCGGGCGCGCGCCGCAATCGCGACAGTCTGCTGGAACGGCTCGACCAGAACGAGGCCTTGCTGCAGGAAACCTGCGCGTTGCTGACCGTGGCGATCGGCGACGAGCGCTCGATTACCCCGGCGGGCGACTGGCTGCTGGACAACCTGTATCTGATCGAGGAGCAGATCGGCACCGCGCGGCGCCATCTGCCGGTGGGATACAGTCGCGAGCTGCCGCGCCTGGGCCGCGGGCAGTCGGCCGGCCTGCCGCGGGTCTACGACATCGCGCTCGAAGTGGTCGCGCACGGCGATGGCAGCGTCGATCCCGACAGCCTCGCACGCTTCATTGCGGCCTATCAGGAAGTCACGGTGCTGGCTCTCGGAGAACTGTGGGCGATCCCGATCATGCTGCGCCTGGCGCTGATCGAGAACCTGCGGCGGGTGGCATCGCGCATCGCGCAGGATCGCATCGACCGCAATCTCGCCGACGCCTGGGCCGATCGCATGATCGACGCAGCCGAGCACGATCCGAAAAGCCTGATCCTGCAGGTCGCCGACATGGCGCGCTCGGACCCGCCGACCAGCAGTTCGTTTGTCGCTGAACTTGCCCGTCGCCTGCAGGGACAAAGCCCGGCGCTGGCCTTGCCGCTGACCTGGATCGAGCAGCGCCTTTCCGAAGCCGGACTCACCATCGAACAGCAGGTGCAGACCGAAAACCAGCACCAGACCGCCGACCAGGTGTCGATCGCCAACAGCATCGGCAGCCTGCGCTCGCTGGCGTTCATGGAATGGCGCAGCTTCGTCGAGTCGATGAGCCATGCCGAGCGGGTCCTGCGCGAGGACCCGGCGCACGCCTACCTGCAGATGGACTTCGCCAGCCGCGACGATTATCGACATGCGCTGGAACGCATGGCGCGGCGCGGCGCGCACTCCGAAGTCGCGCTGGCGCGGATCGCGATCTCGCTGGCGCAGGCAGCGGTCGGCAACGCCGACGAACGCCACGCGCATGTCGGTCACTATCTGGTCGGCAGCGGCATCGTGGAGCTGGAAGCGGCAGCGCACTTGCGGGTGCCGCCGCGCGAGAGTATTCGCCGCTTCGCCGCGCGCGCGCCGCTGCTCGGCTATGTCGGCGCGATCGTATTGGTCACCGGCAGCATCACTACCGGCTTGCTGGCGGCAGCGCTGGCGGACGCACCCGGTCCATGGATCCTGCTGGCGCTGGGATTTTGCGGCGTACTGGCGGCAAGCCAGTTTTCGCACACACTGATCAACGGCCTGTCGACCCTGGTGGCGCTACCGCGCGCGCTCGCGCGGATGGATTTCGCCAAGGGCATTCCGGCCGCGCAGCGCAGCCTGGTGGTGGTACCGACCCTGCTGACCAGCATCGACGGCGTGGAGCGCCTGATCGAGGCGCTGGAGGTGCGTTTCCTCGGCAACCGCGATCGGCATCTGCACTTCGGTCTGCTGACGGATCTGCGCGATGCAGACAGCGAGGTGATGGCTGGCGACGCGCTGCTGGTGGAGACGGCCGCGCGTGGCATCCAGCGTCTCAACGCCACCTATTCGGACGACGAGGCCAGCAACACGTTCTTCCTGTTCCATCGCCCGCGACGCTGGAACCCGGTCGAGCGGATATGGATGGGCTACGAGCGCAAGCGCGGCAAGCTTTGCGAGTTGAACGCGCTGCTACGCGGCCGTGGCGCCGATCGCTTCGAGCGGGTGATCGGCACACTTCAGGTGCTGCGCGAGGTGCGCTTCGTGATCACCCTCGATACCGATACCAGCCTGCCGCGCGACGCCGCGCGGGCGATGATCGGCACCATGGCGCATCCGCTCAATCGCGCGCGCTACGACGAGTCCAGGCGTCGCGTGACCGAAGGCTACGGCATCCTGCAGCCGCGGATCGCCGCTGGACTTATCGGAGCGAACCGCTCGCGCTACGCGCGCATGCACAGCGGCGAGGCGGGGATCGATCCGTATACGCGCGCGGTCTCGGACGTCTATCAGGACCTGTTCGACGAGGGCTCGTTCATCGGCAAGGGCATCTACGATGTGGATGTCTTCGAGCATGCGCTCGATGGGCGCCTGCCGGACAACCGCATCCTCAGCCACGACCTCGTGGAGGGCTGCTTCGCGCGCTCGGGTCTGCTCAGCGATACGCAGCTCTACGAGGACTATCCGAGCACCTATGCGGCCGATGTCTCGCGTCGGCATCGCTGGATCCGCGGCGACTGGCAGATCGCCAGCTGGCTGCTGCCGCGCGCGCCGGGCGTTCTCACCCGCGGTCAGGTCAATTCACTGTCGGGACTGTCGCGCTGGAAGATCGTCGACAACCTGCGCCGTAGCCTTGTTTCCAGCGCCCTGCTCGGCGTGCTGCTGCTGGGCTGGTTCGCACTTGCGCACCCTGCGGCCTGGACCGCGCTGGTGCTGGCGATCCTGGCCTTGCCGGCAGGCGTGGCCCTGGTGCTGGGCGCAGTGCGGCGACCCGACGATGCGCTGCTGATCGCGCATCTTGCCAGCGTGGGGCAAGGCGCATTGCGCGGCCTTGGCCACGCCCTGTTCGAGCTGGCCTGCCTGCCCTTCGATGCATGGTTCAGCCTCGATGCGATCTTGCGCACCTGCTATCGCGTGCTGGTGTCGAAAACGTGCCTGCTGCAGTGGACGGCATCGAGCGAACTGGAGCGACCGCGCGGCAGCAGCGTGCAGGAATCGCTGCGCGCGATGTGGGTAGCACCGACCACTGGCGCACTGGTGATGCTGATGCTGGTGCAATGGCGACCCGCGGCACTGCCGGTCGCGCTGCCGATTCTGCTGCTGTGGCTGTTCGCACCCGCAATCGCAAGCTGGCTCGGACAACCGCTGCACACCAACGAACCCAACCTCGATGCTGCACAGCGCGCTTTTCTGCGCAAGGTCGCGCGCCGCACCTGGCACTACTTCGAGAGCCACGTTGGCGCGGCCGACAACTGGCTGCCGCCGGACAACTTCCAGGAGCAGCCGGCGCCGATGCTGGCCCATCGCACCTCGCCGACCAATATGGGCCTTGCCCTGCTGGCCAATCTGTCGGCCTACGACTTCGGTTACGTCGCGCTCGGCGAGCTGATCGCGCGCAGTGCTGCAACGCTCCAGACCATGCAGCGCCTCGAGCGCTATCGCGGGCATTTCCTCAACTGGTACGACACGCGAACGCTGCAGCCGCTGCTGCCACGCTATGTATCTGCGGTCGACTCGGGCAATCTGGCCGGCGCGCTGCTGACCGTTCGCGCTGGACTGCACGAGATCGCCGCGCAGCCGGTGCTGCCGGCGCGCTGGCTCGACGGCCTGCTCGATGCGATGGCGGTCGTGCGCGAGACCCGCAACGGCGATGCTTCCGATGCGGCCGCGCACTGTGCCGCCCTGCTGCAGGTAGCACCCGGCGATCGACCCGCAACAGTGACCTTCGCGCGGGCTTTCCTGCTGCGTTTCCGTGATTGCACGGCGCGTCTGGTGGACGCCCGCGACGATGCCGATGCGTTTGCGCCAGCAGCACAGGACTGGGCGCGCACCCTCCATGCGCAGTGTGCAGCGCTGCTGGCCGATCTCGACGCGCTGCTGCCGTGGGCTGCGCACGAGGTGCCGGCCGGGCTGCAACTGCCCACCGTACTACGTGCGATTCCCAGCTTGCAGGAAGTCGCGCTGCTGGAGTCGACGCTGCTGCCGCAGCTGGCGCAGCAGGCGATCGACAGTCCGGATCCCGAGCACGCTGCGTGGCTGCAGGCCCTCCTGCCGATGGTCGCACTGGGCAGTCGTCACGCCGCGACCCAGGTCGACGCGCTCGCGCAGCTGGCGATCCAGGCCTGCCGCCTGGCGGTCGCCGACTATGCATTCCTGTACGACGAAACCCGCCATCTGTTGACGATCGGATTCAACACCGATGAGAACCGCCGCGATGCCGGCTACTACGACCTGCTGGCCTCCGAGGCGCGCTTGACCGTGTTCGTCGCCATCGCCCAGGGCGCACTGCCGCAGGAGGCATGGTTCGCATTGGGTCGTTCGCTGACCCACAGCGGTGGCGAGCCGGTGCTGCTGTCGTGGAGCGGCTCGATGTTCGAGTACCTGATGCCGATGCTGGTGATGCCCAGCTATTCCAATACGCTGCTCGATCACAGCTGCCGCGCAGCGGTGCAGCGCCAGATCGCGTACGGCGCGCAGCTCGACCTGCCGTGGGGCATTTCGGAGTCCGGCTACAACGCGGTCGACGCCTCGTTCAACTACCAGTACCGCGCCTTCGGCGTGCCCGGCTTGGGCCTCAAGCGCGGGCTGGCGGCCGACCAGGTGGTCGCGCCGTACGCCAGCGCGCTTGCGCTGCTGGTCGCGCCGATTGCGGCCTGCGAAAACCTGCAGGGTCTCGCCGCACGCGGCATGCTCGGCAACTGCGGCTTCTACGAGGCGATCGACTTCACCCCAACCCGGCAGCGGCCGGGGCAGTCGGAGTCGGTGCTGTATTCGTTCATGGCGCACCACCAGGGCATGAGCCTGCTGGCGTTTGCACAACGCCTGCTCGATGCACCGATGCAGCGCCGTTTCGTCGCCGATCCGCTGTTCAAGGCTACCCTGCTGTTGCTGCAGGAACGCGTACCGCGCGCGCCCGCGCAGTACGCGTCGGATCCCGCGCAGGTCGATCCGCGCTCGGTCACCGAAATCGCCGAGATGCCGGTGCGCGTGTTCAACCGCCCCGACACCGCAAGTCCCGCCGTGCAGCTGCTCTCCAACGGGCGCTATCACGTGATGCTGAGCAATGCCGGTGGCGGCTACAGTCGCTGGCGCGATCTGGCGGTGACGCGCTGGCGCGAGGATTCCACCTGCGATGCGTGGGGCATGTTCTGCTACCTGCGCGATCCAGCCAGCGGTGTCGTGTGGTCGAACGCTTTCCAGCCGACCGCGCGCGCAGCCGAGCGCTACGAGGCGATCTTCACCGAGCCGCGGGTCGAGTTCCGGCGTCGCGACGAGGCCTTCGAGACGCATACCGAGATCGTGGTCTCGCCCGAGGACGATATCGAGCTGCGACGGGTGCGGATAACCAATCGCGCGCGCGTCGCGCGGACCATCGAGGTCACCAGCTATGCGGAGGTAGTGATGGCGCCGCCGATGGCCGACGCCCTGCACCCGGCCTTCAGCAACCTGTTCGTGCAGACCGAAATCGTTCCCGCGCGGCAGGCGATCCTGTGCCACCGCCGCTCGCGCTCGCCCGACGAGGCGGCGCCCTGGATGCTGCACCTGATGGCCGTGCACGGCGCAAGCTCCGAGGCGGTCTCTTATGAGACCGACCGCGCGCGCTTCATCGGGCGCGGCAACAGCAGTCGCGATCCGGATGCCTTGCGCGATGATCGCCCGCTGTCGGGCAGTGCGGGTGCGGTGCTCGATCCGATCGTGGCGATCCGGCATCGGATCATGATCGAACCCGAGCAGACCGCGATCGTCGACATCATCACCGGCGTTGCCGAGTCGCGCGATGCCGCGCTGGGGCTCATCGCCAAGTACCGCGATCGGCGCATGGCCGACCGCGTGATCGAGATGGCCTGGACCCACAGTCAGGTGGTGCTGCGACAGATCAACATTACCGAAGCCGACGCCCAGGTCTACGGCCGACTGGCCGGCGCGATCGTGCACAGCGACAGCGCGCTGCGCGCCGACCCCGGGATGATCGCGAGCAATCGCCGCGGACAGCCGGGACTGTGGGGCTATGCCATCTCGGGCGACCTGCCGATCGTGCTGCTGCAGATCCGCAATGCCGCCAACATCGAACTGGTGCGCCAGCTGGTGCAGGCGCACGCCTACTGGCGCATGAAGGGTCTATCGGTGGACCTGGTGATCTGGAACGAGGATCGCGGCGGCTACCGGCAGGTGCTGCACGACCAGATCATCGGGCTGATCGCCGCCGGCGTGGAAGGCAACGTGATCGACCGACCCGGTGGCATCTTCGTGCGCAGCGCCGAGCAGATCTCCAACGAGGATCGCATCCTGCTGCAGGCGGTCGCGCGCGTGATCGTCAGCGACGAGCTGGGCAGCCTTGCCGAGCAGGTGCGCCGCCGGCCGCCGGTCGAGCCACCTATTCCGCGCCTGTTGCCGAGCCGTCCGCGTACACCTGAGCCAGCGCAGGCAGCGGTCGTCGGCGAGCGCGTGCTGCGCCACTTCAACGGCATCGGTGGCTTTTCCGACGACGGGCGCGAATACGTCATCGCCACCGATGCCGATCAACGCACCCCGGCACCGTGGAGCAATGTGCTGGCCAACCCGCACTTCGGTTGCGTGCTGTCCGAGAGCGGCAGCAGCTACACCTGGTTCGACAATGCCCATCAGTTTCGCCTCACGCCGTGGCACAACGACCCGGTCTGCGACGGTGCCGGCGAGGCGATCTATGTGCGCGACGAAGACACCGGCCACTACTGGTCGCCCAGCCCGCAGCCGCGTCGCGGCGAGGGCGCATACCTGTGTCGCCACGGTTTCGGCTACAGCGTCTTCGAGCATCTGCAAGACGGCATCGGCAGTGAGCTGGCAGTGCACGTGGCGCTCGACACAGCGGTCAAGTTCTGGGTGCTGACGCTGCGCAACCTGTCCGGACGCAACCGCCGATTGAGCGCGACCGGCTATGTCGAGTGGGTGCTCGGAGACCTGCGCTCCAAGTGCGCGATGCACGTGGTCACCGAGCTCGATCCGCGCAGCGGCGCAATCCTCGCCCGCAACGCATTCAATCCGGAATTCGCACACATCGTGGCGTTTTTCGATGTCGACGATGCGACCCGAACGATCAGCGGCGATCGCGCCGAGTTCATCGGCCGCAACGGCAGCCTGGCGATGCCGGCGGCGATGGCGCGGGCGCGCCTGTCCGGCAAGGTCGGTGCGGCGATGGACCCGTGCGCGGCGATCCAGGTGCCCTTCGAGTTGGCCGAGGGCCAAAGTCGGCGCATCATCTTCCGCCTCGGCGTGGGGCGCAGCGCCGATGATGCCAGCGCGCAGGTGCTGCGCTTGCGTCGCGCAGGCACCGCGGGCAACTCCCTCGAATCGATACGCGCGCACTGGCAGCGCACGCTGGGCGCGGTGCGCTTCCAGACCCCGGATCCCGCACTCGACGTGCTGGCCAACGGCTGGCTGCTGTACCAGACCATCGCCTGTCGCATGTGGGGCCGCAGCGGTGCCTACCAGTCCGGCGGCGCTTTCGGTTTCCGCGATCAGCTGCAAGACAGCATGGCCCTGCTGCACGCGCAGCCGAACCTGCTGCGCGATCAGTTGCTGCTGTGCGCATCGCGGCAGTTCCGCGAGGGCGACGTGCAGCATTGGTGGCATCCGCCGGCCGGGCGCGGCGTGCGCACGACGTGTTCGGACGACTATCTGTGGCTGCCGCTGGCCGCCTGCCGCTACGTGCTGGGTACTGGCGATTTTGCGCTGCTCGATGAGAGCATTCAGTTCCTCGATGGCCGTGCGCTGGGCGAAGAGGAGGAGTCGTACTACGACCTGCCGCTGCGTGCGATCGAGAGTGGCAGCGTCTACCAGCACTGTGTGCGCGCGATCGAACATGGCCTGCGCTTTGGCGTGCACGGCCTGCCGTTGATCGGCGGTGGCGACTGGAACGACGGCATGAACCGGGTCGGTGTGCACGGCCGCGGCGAGAGCGTCTGGCTGGGATTTTTTCTGTTCGACGTGCTCGGCCGCTTCGCGATACTCGCGCGCGCCTACGGCGATGAGACGTTCGCGCAGCGCTGCACGCAGCAAGCTGCAACCCTGCAGGGCAACCTCGAGCTGCACGGCTGGGACGGACAGTGGTATCGGCGCGCGTACTTCGACGATGGCCGCGCACTCGGCTCGGCGTCCAACACCGACTGCCAGATCGACTCCATCGCACAGAGCTGGTCGGTGCTGTCGGCAGCGGGCGATCCCGAGCGCACCCGTGTCGCGATGGATTCGCTGGATCGCCGCCTGATTCGTCGCGACGCGCGGCTGGTGCAGCTGCTCGATCCACCGTTCGACCACGGCGATCTGGACCCCGGATACATCCGCGGCTATGTGCCCGGCGTGCGCGAGAACGGCGGCCAGTACACGCATGCCGCGATCTGGGCGGCGATGGCGTTCGCCGCGCGCGGCGACAGCGTGCGCGCGTGGGAGGTGTTCGATCTGATCAATCCGGTGCGCCACGGCGACAGCGCCGAGCGCATGCGCACCTACAAGGTCGAGCCCTACGTGGTGGCCGCCGATGTCTACGCCGTCGCGCCGCATACCGGCCGCGGCGGCTGGACCTGGTACACCGGCTCGGCCGGCTGGATGTACCGGCTGATCGTCGAATCCCTGCTCGGCATCACCCGCGATGGCGCACGCCTGCGGATCGCGCCGTGCCTGCCGGCGGCATGGCCGGGATTCAGCCTCGACTATGCCTTCGGCGATGCGAGCTACCGGATCGAAGTGCGTCGCGGCGAGCAGCCGCAGATCGCCGTGGTACTCGATGGCGAGGCACAACCGGACGCGAGCATCCCGCTGCGCGATGACGGGTGCAGCCATCGGGTCGAGGTCGCGCTGCCGCCGGCTGCTGCCGGTGGTGATCCCGCGCCACGCGAAACCCCGGTGCCATCGCAAGTGGCTTCGTATGGATGAGACGGCCATCGCGCGATGGCCGTCTCAGCGCGTTCGCAAAAAAGAGAATGAGCGTTCGTTCCACCCGTGCCAGGCGCCCAGGACGGCAGCTTCAATGCTCCAGCCAAAGGCCGAATCCATGAACCGTTCCATTTTCCGGCGTGCTGCACCGGCATTGCTGTTGGGCGCGCTGCTCGGCGGCTGCGGCAGCACCGCGCCGCCGGAGGTAGCGCCAAGTCCTGCAGTGACCGTGGTCACTTTGCGCACTGAGCCGGTGAACCTCACTCGCGAGCTGCCGGGGCGGATCAGCCCGTTCCTGATCGCCGAAGTGCGACCCCAGGTTGGAGGCATCGTCAAGCAGCGGCTGTTCAAGGAAGGCACCCACGTGCGCGCCGGTGAGCCGCTGTACCGGCTCGACGACGCGACCTATCGCGCGGATGCGCAGAGCGCCAGCGCGGCGCTGGCGCGCGCCACGGCGGCACTCAGCTCGGCACGTCTTACCGCCAACCGGATCGGCGAGCTGGCCAAGATCGACGCGGTCAGCGCGCAGGAAAACGAAAATGCAATCGCCACCCTGCGCCAGGCCGAGGCCGATGTCGCGGTCGCGCGCGCCGCACTCGACGGCAGCAATGTGATCCTGGGCCACGCGCTGATCGGTGCCCCGATCAGCGGGCGCATCGGCACGTCTGCGGTCACCCAGGGCGCACTGGTGACGGCCAACCAGGCCGACCCGCTGGCCACGATCCAGCAGCTCGATCCGATCTATGTCGACCTGACTCTGGCCAGCTCCGAACTGCTGCACCTGCGCAAGGAAATCCAGGCCGGCACCCTGACCTCCGGGCGCGATCTGCCGGTCACGATCCTGCTCGAAGACGGCACGCCTTACAGCCAGACTGGCAAGTTCGCATTCGCCGATCTGAGCGTCGATCCGGCCACCGGCAGTTTCATGGTGCGCGTGGAGGTGCCCAATCCGGGCGATCTGCTGCTGCCGGGCATGTACGTGCGCGCAGTGGTCAGTCTGGGCCAACGTGCCGATGCGCTGCTGGTGCCGCAGCCGGGCATCAGTCGCAATGCCAAAGGCGAGGCCAGCGCGCTGGTGGTCGGCGCCGACGGCAAGGTCGAGCAGCGCGATGTGCTGGTCGAGCGCACCATCGGCGACCGCTGGCTGGTCGAGAGCGGTCTGCTCGCCGGTGATCGGGTCATCGTCGAAGGTCTGCAGCGCGTGCGGCCGGGTGCGAGCGTGCAAGCGACCGAATCCGCGCCCGCGCCGCCGCCTGCCGCAGGTGCTGTGGACGCGGCGATGCCCGCCGCCCGGCCGTAGGCGAGAAAGTCGATGGCGCGCTTTTTCATCGATCGACCGATCTTCGCCTGGGTCATCGCGATCATCATCATGCTTGCTGGCGTGCTAGCCGTGACCGAGCTGCCGGTATCGCGCTATCCGACCATCGCGCCACCCTCCGTAACGATAAACGCGACCTATCCTGGTGCCTCCGCGCAGGCCGTCGAGAACTCCGTCACCCAGATCATCGAGCAGGCGATGAGCGGCCTGGATGGCATGCAGTACATGGCCTCGACCAGCGACTCCAGCGGCAGCGTCGGTGTGACGCTGACCTTTGCCACCGGCACCGATCCCGATATCGCGCAGGTGCAGGTGCAGAACAAGCTGCAGGTAGCCACCGCGCTGTTGCCACAGATCGTGCAGCAGCAGGGCATCCGGGTAACCAAGGCCAGCTCCGGCTTCCTGCAGGTGATCGGCTTCGTGTCCGAAGACGGCAGCATGGATCGGCAGGACATCGCCGACTTCGTAGTGGCGAACATCGTCGATCCGTTGAGCCGGGTTGACGGAGTCGGCGGCGTGCAGGTGTTCGGCGGCCGCTACGCGATGCGCATCTGGCTCGATCCGGGCAAGCTCGCGAGCTATCGCCTCACGCCGTCCGATCTGGTCGCCGCGATCCGCGCCCAGAATGCACAGGTCGCGGTCGGCCAGCTCGGCGGCACGCCAGCGATCGATGGTCAGCAGATCAACGCCACGATCACCGCACAGGATCGCCTGCAGACCGTCGCGCAGTTCAAGGCCATCGTGTTGCGCAGCGAGACCGACGGCTCGGTGCTGCGGCTGGGCGATGTGGCGCGCGTCGAGCTGGGCTCCGAGAACTACTCGGTGATAAGTCGCTACAACGGCCAGCCAGCCGCCGGCCTCGCGGTGTCGCTGGCAACCAACGCCAACGCGCTGGCGACCGCCGATGGCGTAGCCCAATTGCTCGCGCAGATGCGGCCGTCGTTTCCTGCCGGCCTGAAGGCCGTGGTGCCCTTCGACACCACGCCGTTCGTGCGCATCTCGATCCGCGAAGTGGTCAAGACCCTGATCGAAGCGATCGTGCTGGTGTTTCTGGTGATCTACCTGTTCCTGCAGAACCTCCGCGCCACGCTGATTCCGACCATCGCGGTGCCGGTGGTCCTGTTGGGCACCCTGGCGGTGCTGATGGCGCTGGGCTTCTCGATCAACATGCTGACCATGTTCGCAATGGTGCTGGCGATCGGCCTGCTGGTCGACGATGCGATCGTGGTGGTCGAAAATGTCGAGCGCGTGATGCGCGAGGAGGGACTCTCGCCGCTGGAGGCCACGCGCAAGTCGATGGACCAGATCACCGGCGCCCTGATCGGCATCGGTCTGGTGCTGGCGGCGGTGTTCGTGCCGATGGCCTTCTTGAGCGGCTCGACTGGCGTGATCTACCGCCAGTTCACCGTGACCATCGTGTCTGCAATGGCGCTGTCGGTACTGGTCGCCATCGTGCTCACGCCAGCGCTGTGCGCGACCATGCTAAAGCCGCTGGACAAGCACGCGCACGCGGCCGGGCGCGGCTTCTTCGGCTGGTTCAACCGCAGCTTCGAGCGCGGCAACCGCCGTTATCAGGGCGCGGTCGGCAAGATCCTCGCGCGAAGCGGGCGATTCATGCTGCTGTTCGCAGCGCTCAGTGCCGCGATGGCCCTGGTCTACGCGCGGGTGCCCTCGTCGTTCCTGCCCGACGAAGACCAGGGCGTGCTGTTCACGATCGTGCAGACTCCGGTCGGCGCGACCCAGCAGCGCACGGGAAGGGCGATGGAATCCGTCGAGCGCCACTACCTCGAAAACGAGCGCGATTACATCGAATCGGTGTTTTCAGTGCAGGGTTTCAGCTTCGCCGGAGGCGGCCAGAACAACGGCATGGCCTTCGTCAAACTCAAGGATTGGGAGGAGCGCACCAGCGACGCGGCGAGCGT
The DNA here is from genome assembly GCA_038249585.1 of Lysobacterales bacterium. GTDB lineage: Bacteria > Pseudomonadota > Gammaproteobacteria > Xanthomonadales > Ahniellaceae > UBA4656. Next base: position 17,490 of record JBBSDI010000014.1, read on the forward strand.
CGGCGCGCTGGTCGCACGCGCGATGGGCGCGTTCAGCCAGATCAAGGACGCCATGGTGTTCGCGCTGGCCCCGCCACCGGTGACAGAACTGGGTACCAGCGGAGGCTTCAACCTGTACCTCAAGGACACCGCCGGTGCCGGACACCAGGCGCTGATTGCTGCGCGCAACCAGATGCTGGCCGAAGCCGGCAAGGATCCGCAGCTGTCCGGCGTGCGCCCCAACGGGCAGGAAGACGCGCCACAGTTCCGCCTCGACATCGACAATGAAAAGGCCAGCGCACTGGGCATCTCGATCGCCGAGATCAACAGCACCTTGACCATCGCCTGGGGTGGCCAGTACATCGACGACTTCGTCGACCGCAACCGGGTCAAACGCGTCTACGTGCAGTCGGATGCGCCGTACCGGATGGTGCCGGAGGACTTCAATCGCTGGTATGTGCGCAACGCAGCGGGCGAAATGGTGCCGTTCTCGGCCTTCGCGAGCTGGCGTTGGGAGTATGGCTCGCCACGACTGGAGCGCTTCAACGGCGTGCCGGCGGTAAACATCACCGGCACCGCCGCAGCCGGGGTCAGTTCCGGGGCCGCGATGGCGCGGATGGAGGAGATCGCTGCAAAGCTGGCGCAGGGCTTCGCCATCGAGTGGAGCGGGCAGTCCTACCAGGAACGCGTCGCCAACCAGCAAACCCCGATCCTCTACGCGCTGTCGCTGCTGATCGTGTTCCTGTGCCTGGCAGCGCTCTACGAGAGCTGGTCGATTCCGACCTCGGTGATGCTGGTGGTGCCGCTGGGCATCCTCGGCACCGTGGTGTTCACCTGGCTCGCCGGCCTCGAGCGCGATGTGTATTTCCAGGTCGGCATGCTGACCACGGTTGGACTGTCGAGCAAGAATGCAGTGCTGATCATCGAGTTCGCCAAGACCAATGTCGAGCGCGGCATGGGATTGGTTGCCGGCACGCTGGCGGCGATCGGCGATCGCCTGCGCCCGATCCTGATGACCTCGATCGCCTTCGGTTTCGGCGTGTTGCCATTGGCGCTGGCCACCGGTGCGGGCTCCGGTGCGCAACGCGCGATCGGTGTCGGCGTGATCGGCGGCATGCTGTTCGGCACCTTCCTCGGCCTGTTTTTCATTCCGCTGTTCTTCGTGGTGGTGCGTCGACTCAGCGGGGCCAAGGATGCAGCGAGCCCGGGCACCGACGCGCCCATCCACAGCGATGCCCATGAATAAGCCGCTGCCTGCGCTATCGGTGCTTGCTGCCGCCGCGCTGCTCGGCGCATGTGGCGTATTGCAGCCGCGCCTGCCCGCCGCGGACCCCGGTATTGCCGAGCGCTGGCCGCTCGCGCCGGTCGCCGATGCGTCGCGCGTCGATCCCGGCGCGGATGCGACGGCGGTTGCCGATATCGGCTGGCGCGACTTCTTCGTCGATCCGCAGCTCGGCAGCCTGATCGGCCTGGCCCTCGACAACAATCGCGACCTGCGGGTGGCGATCCTCGAGATCGAGCGCGCGCGTGCGCAGTACGGCATCCAGCGTGCCGACCGCCTGCCGTCGATCGGTGTTGCAGCGAGCCTTACCCGCAGTCGCGCGAGCGACGATCTGTACGCGGCCAACCTGCGCCTGACCGAGTTCGAGCTCGATCTGTTCGGTCGCGTGGCCAGCCTGAGCGACGCCGCACTCGAGCGCTATCTCGCCACCGTCGAGGCGCGGCGCAGCACGCAACTCGCGCTGATCGCCGAAGTCGCCGGCACCTGGCTTGCGCTCGCGGCCGACCAGCAGCAGCAGCGCATCGCGCAGGCGACGCTGGAAAACTACGAAGCGGTCTACAGGCTCACCGAACAGCGCCATGCGCTGGGTGCGGTGTCGGCGCTGGATGTCGCCCAGACGCGCACGATCGTCGAGGGCGCGCGCTCGGATGCAGCGCGGTTCACCGGACTGGTGGCGCAGGATCGCAACGCGCTGGCCCTTCTGGTTGGGGCTCGATTCGATCCCGCGTTACTGCCGACCGCCTCCGCACCGCAGGTCAGCGGCGTACAGGCATTGCCTGCCGGCGTGCCCTCGGAAGTCCTGTTGCATCGACCCGACGTTCTCGCCGCCGAGCACCTCTTGCGCGCAGCGAACGCGGATATCGGTGCGGCGCGCGCCGCCTTCTTCCCGTCGATCCGACTCACCGCGGCCAGCGGCAGCGCCAGCAGCGACCTGAACTCGCTGTTCGACGGCGGTACCGGCACTTGGAGCTTCCTGCCCCGCATCGATCTGCCGATCTTCCAGGGCGGGCGCCTGCGCGCCGCGCTCGGCGTGGCCACCGCCAGTCGCGACATCGCGCTGGCGCAGTACGAGCGCGCCATCCAGGCCGGCTTCCGCGAGGTCGCCGACGCGCTGGCGCTGAGCGTCACGATCGCCGAGCAGCGCTACGCGCAGGAGGCGCTGCTGCAGGCCGCATTGCGTGCGCATGAGCTCTCTGCGGCGCGCTACAAGGCAGGCCAGGACAGCTACCTGGTGTTCCTCGATGCGCAGCGCACCCTGTTCTCGGCCCGTCTGTCGCTGGTGGCAATCCAGCAGCGCGAACAGGTCAATCGCGTGCAGTTGTTCAAAGCACTCGGCGGAGGCTGGCTGGAGCAGTCGTGATGAGCGCAGGTGCGACCGCGCAAGCACGACGCTGAGCACATGCAGCGCGTGGGCGCGCACACTGCCATCCGCAGCCGCGATGGAGTCGCGCATGAGACGAGCCGGAAACCCCATTGGTGCGCGATCGCGGTATCGCGCGCCCAGTCGCGGTCAGCGGATCGGCGTGGGCCTCGTGTTCGTGTGGTTCCTGCTCGGCGGCATCGCGCACTTCGTGTTCACCGACTTTGAAGTGCGCATGGTGCCGACCTGGTTTTGCATGGCCGCTGGCCGCGGTATGGATCAGCGGTGTGTTCGAACTGCTCGGTGCCGCCGGCTTGCTGTTGCGGCGCACGCGGCGCGCGGCCGGCATCGGACTATTCGCATTGACCATCCTGGTGACGCCCGCGCATATCCACATGCTCCAGCATCCGGAACTGTTCGATGTGCCGTACTGGGCGCTGCTGCTGCGGTTGCCTGTGCAGGTGGCTTTGCTGGCGCTGATTGCGTGGAGCACGTTCCAAAAAGACGTTGCCTCAATCGCCCGCTTGCCGATTCTTCGTTAGGTGTGGGCTGCCCCGAACGCACGGCCGCGCCGCAGCAGATTTCCGCGACAGATCGTACTGCCGCAAATCGTGTCGTGACGGACCGAGATGGAATATTGTTGGCCGCAGGTTCCTGCTTCACAAATCTTTTACTTGGGGGGGGTACGCTCCAATCGCAATCAACGGTTGGCGGGGGCGCCGCGTGGTTGGTTGCGTGTCGCGAGCTGGTAAGGTATGCGGCTGATATCTGACGGCTTCGACTCGCGTGAACTTTCAACAAGGAGGATTGAATGATGAAACGTCTCGTTGTCACAACACTGTTTGCGGCTATCGTCGGCCTTGCCACCGTAGCGCAAGCGACAACACCGAATGGCTCGACTCCGGCGATGCGTGATGGGACGCGGGCGATCGGCGAGGATCTCGACGTGAGGGAATCGATTGAAGCGGGCTACGCCAAGCCTGGCTCGGTCGTCCATCGATGGGTCGCGTCGCTCGGCTATGCACTGTTGGACGACCAAGGCTTCAGCTACGAGTTCTATTCAACGAACTCGCAGGGAGGGGCGTTCGAGTCCCTGCTCGCTCGTCTGGAGAAAGTCGGGTCTTTCCAAAAGACCATCCAGTTCGACCCGCCACAGCCGACCCAAGGTGGACAGATCGGCCAAACCTGGGCCACCACGGTTCCGTGTCTGAACATATCGTATGAGGGTTCCTATGGAACCGCGTCCATCACCATCCAGTGGGAGCGTCGCTACACCACCGATTCAGACAGCGACGGCACTAACGATGCCAACCCTAAGTGGGTAGTGAGCAGTTTCTCGACGTCGAACGTTGAGTGGTTCACCCACGGTGCGGCTCTTTGCGCCTAGCGCGACAGCAAACAGACGCGCTGCCAGCAGCGGCAGCGCGTCGTGCATCGCTGGGTCTCTCGTTTTCGACTGAAGCACGTTCTGCGGCCAACGGCCTGGTACCCAACGGCGTCGTGTATGACCGCGCCGACTGTTCTCGGCTTTGCATACAGAAACCTCTCGGAACTGGCGGTACCTCACGCAGCAAAAAAAGCCGCGCGGTCCTTGTCCGACAATTCCAGAGTCTGATGTTGAGCGGTGGTGCGGCGGGCGGTTTCGCTCAGCGCAGCCCGGCAGAAGTCGCTGAGCTTGCGTCGCGAAAGATACGCAGCGTTGTCGATCAGGTCCTTGGTCTGATCATCAAGTCAGAAGCCCAGACGTTCGCTCCAACTTGGGCCGCGCGCTGCTACCTCGACTTGCTTGCGCGCCACCGGACGCCTTCTGGCAGTGTTTTTCGACTGTCCACAATCTACGTCGAATCGACGCATAAAGGCAATTCATGGACGGGCCCGGCGCGAAGCCCGGATTGCACAGCGCGCGGGCCGATGCTCGCGCAGACGCGCTGGACTATTCCGTGGCTTTCCCGGGGTCCGGCGCTGCCTCGCCAGCGCTGCGCAGCGGGCCGATTTCCACCACGCCGGTGGGCGGATTCTTCCACTGCTCTTCTTGCCAGGCCCAGTAGCGCTCGGGCTCCCAGAACTGCGGGTGATAGTAGGTCGAGCCATCGATGGTGATCGGACCGCCGGGGGTATCGAACGAGATCTGCAGGTTGCCGACCGCGCCGGTGCGACTGCCGGTCGACTGCGACTTGGCACGCCGCATGGCCAGCGCCTGTCGGCGCTTGGCGACCGTGTCGCCGTACTCCGCATACAGGGTCTGCCCGATGGCGATGGCCTGCTTGCGTTCGTCTTCGCTCAGGCTCGCCCAGTACGTCTCGCGCTGGATGAGCAGCACGCGGAAGTGGCGCTCTGCCGCCAGATCCATCCACGCGTAGGCGGTCGGCCGGTCCTTTTCGACGCCCTCGCCGCGCCACAGCATCTCGGCCACCATGCCCTGCGACGGCTTGTCGGCGTAGCGTGCCGCGCGCTTGAACAGCTTCAGCGCCTGCGGAAAGTCGCCTTCTTCGTATGCTTTCAGACCGCTCTGGCGGAACTTCAGGTCCGGGTGCCCATTCAGGAAACCTTCGCTGCCGAGGATGCGCGCGTCGAGCGGGCGTTCGGTATTGCCGCTGGCGAATACAGGTTGTGCCAGCAGGGCGGCGACGACGAACATCAGGCTGCGGATCTTCATGCGACTCTCCTTCCGTGAATGCGGACTGTAGGCCAACTCGGCCGCCGGCCGCATAGGCCATCGGTCGTGGTTGGGTGCCGGTCGAGCAGCTTGCGCTTCGCTGCCGTGTGCAAGGCGGCACGTCCAGGCGACCTTGCTGCGACCGCAACGTGGCGTTGCGGCGCAACCATGCCGCTGCGCGACGGACCCGGGTGGAAGCAGACACCTTTGTACGCTGGCGTACTGTGTCGACG
>JBBSDI010000015.1:0-22276 GCA_038249585.1 Lysobacterales bacterium
CATCAGCAGCAGCGGCCACAGCATCGAGGGATCGATGCTGGAGCTGCCCTTGATCAGGTTGATCGAGGCGGGCTGGTGCAGGGTGTTCCACCATTCGACCGAGTACTGGATGATGGGGATGTTGATCATGCCGATGATCGATAGCAGGCCGGCAGCGCGCGCGGCCTTGCGCCGGTCTTCGATCGCGCGATACAGGCCGATTACGCCGAAGTACAGGAACAGCAGGATCAATGTCGAGGTCAGGCGTCCGTCCCAGACCCAGTAGGTACCCCAGGTCGGCCGGCCCCACAGGGACCCGGTGGCCAGCGCGATCGCCGTGTAGGCCGCCCCGATCGGCGCGCTGGCGATACACATGATCTCGGCCAGCTTGATCCGCCACACGATCGCGACGAAGCCCGCGACCGCCATCGCGAAGAACACGAACTGGGCCATCCACGCCGCCGGCACGTGGATGTACATGATGCGGAAGCTGTCGCCCTGCAGGTAGTCCGCTGGCGCGTAACCCAGTCCCCAGACGAGGGCGACGGTGGTCAGCAGCAGGGCGCCGCCAAGCAGCCACGGGCGCCAGCGCTCGGCAAAGGCATAGAAGGTGGGCGGCGAGCCGGTCTTGTGGAACCACAGCGTGAAGCGATTCATGGACGCTGGTCCGACAGTGGGTTCATGCAGTGCCGATACGGATCGCTGCTGCACAGCCCAGCGGCGCCAGCGGCAGCGCGAGGGCCAAGCCTGCAGCCAGGAACAGCAGCGGCGCGCTTGGATCGCCGCCGGTGCCTGCCGCATCCACCGCGCCTGCGCCGAAAATGAGCACCGGAATGGTCAGCGGCAACACCAGCAACGCGAGCAGAATACCAGAGCGTCGCATCGCCACCGTCAATGCCGCGCAGCAGGCCCCGATCATCGACAGCAGCGGCGTGCCGAGCGCCAGCGCCAGCAGCAGCGTCGGAACCGTCGCCAGATCGATGCCGAGCATGTACGCCAGCAGCGGCCCGACAAGGGTCAGCGGCAGGCCGGTGCCGATCCAGTGCGCGAGCATCTTGGCGCCCGCGAGTAGCGCCAGCGGCTGTCCGCAGGTGGCCAGCTGGTCGAGGCTGCCATCGTCGGCATCGCCGCGGAACAGCGCGTCCAGCGACAGCAGGCTGGCCAGCACCACGGTGACCCAAACGATGCCGCCGGCCACCCGCGCCAGCATCTGCGCCTCCGGCCCCAGCGCCAGCGGGAACAGGGTCGCGACCATCAGCGCGAACAGCAGCGGATTGAGCGCATCGGCGCGCTGCCGCCAAAGCAGCAGCAGGTCGCGCCGCAGCAAGGCCAGCGCGGCGGCCATCGGCGTTCCCGCTCTCATGCGGTAACGCCGCTGAGAACCAGGGTGTGCATGCGCGAAAGCGCGGGCGTGAACAGTCCATGGCTGCTGAAGATCGCCGCACCACCGCGAAGGCAGTGGGTCTCGAGCATGCGGTCGACCACGCGCTGGCCTTCGCGGTCGAGATTGGCGTAGGGTTCATCGAGCAACCACAGTGCGGCCGGCGACAGCAGCAGGGCCGCCAGCGCGGTGCGCTTGCGCTGGCCTGCCGACAGCGAACGCAGCGGCACATCAGCGTAGCCTTCCAGCCCTGCGCTGCGCAGGGCGATCGCCGCTGTCATGCCGTGGCGCAGGCCACCCAGCGCGACCCGGAAGCGCAGGTTCTCGATCGGCGTGAGCTCGCCCTTGAGGCCCAGATGGTGTCCCAGTACGGCCATGCTGCCAGCCACCCGTTGGCCATCGGCCAGCGTCACGCCCTGCCAGCTGAGCGTGCCCTCGGTCTGCTCGAGCAGGCCGGCCAGCACGCGCAACAGGGTGGTCTTGCCCGCACCGTTGGCGCCTTCGATGACCAGCGCATCGCCAGAGCCGACGTCGAGGTCGACCTGCGAGAAGATGATCTCGCTATCGCGCGAAAAACCGAGTCCGCGGGCTGCGAACAGCGGTGGTGCAGGGGAATCGAAGGCGGTCATGGCCGGCGGTCGTCGCTCGATCCCGAGCCTACCCAGTCGACAAAAGCGGTGTCCATCGCGACCCCGCGCCACGCGCCGAGATAGCAGCGCAAGCGCACCGGTGCGCCGATCCTGCCGGCCAGGATCGCGTTCTGGCCGAAGGTCCGCGCCAGACGGTCGGCGCGTGCAGGCTCGATGCCGAGCAGCAACAGGCCGGGCTCGGCATGCTGGCCGTGCCCATCGCTGTTGTGCGCGGGAAAGCTGAGCAGTCCCTCGGTGTCGATCTGCGCACGCAACTGGCTGTGCGCGGCCTCGTTGACCATCGGCGGCGCGGGCTGCGAGCGCGGATTGCACGCGCTGACCAGTGCCCACGGCGTGTCCGCCGGACCCAGCGCGTTGCCCGGATCGAACACCTCGCCGATCCGCAGCTGGCACTCGCCGCCGGGTAAATCGACCCGATACACCGCAGCCAGATAGGCCTGAAGCAGGGCGGTGGAGGGCTGACCGGTTGAGCGGCTCATGCAGGACGATGGGTGGCGGTACAGCTCACGAAAGGTAAGCTCACGGCAGGCTAGCGTGACAGAGCCGGGACAATTTCGGGCGCGATCGGGCCCGGCGGGCTGCAAATTTTTTGGAGAACCTGCGGATGCGTCGTTGGATTGCGGTGGCGAGCCTGTTTCTGCTGACGAGCCTGTGCCAGGCCGGGGACGGGGCCGGGGTGTGGATCGTGAGCTTTGTCGATCCACCACTGGCGGCCCATGATGGCAGCCGCGTGGTGAGCGACCGCGCGGGCAAGCGACTGGCGCCGGTGGTGCGTGAAGATGGCTTGCGGCTGGATCTGACAGCTGCCCCGGCATTGCGCTATCTGGAGCATCTGGACCAGCAACACGCGGCCTTCCTCGATGCGCTCAGAGTCGGTGGCAAGCGGGTGCCCGCGCCGCGTTTCCGCTACCGGGTGGTCGCCAACGGCATGGCACTGGAGATGGATGCAGCCGGTGCCGCGGCTGCGCGCCAGATCGCGGGCGTGGCCGCGGTAGAGCCCGACTTCATCCGCCGCATAGCCACCGACGCCGGCCCAGCCTGGGTCGGTGCCGAGGCGTTCTGGAACAACGCGGTGCCTGGCGTGGCCGGCCTCGGACGCGGCGAGGGCGCTGTGGTCGGGGTGATCGATACCGGAATCAAGCCCGACCATCCCGCCTTTGCCGCGCGCAGCGAAGACGGCTACAACCACAGCAACCCGCGTGGGGGATTGCTTGGCTTGTGCGTCGCAAGCCCGGCGCGCTGCAACGCAAAACTGATCGGGATCTACGACTTCACCAGCGAGGGCGCGCGCGATGGCAGCGATCTGAACGGCCACGGCAGCCACGTGGCTTCAACCGCTGCGGGTAACCTTTACACCGCGCCCGCATCGGCATTGACTGCCGGGCAGTCGCTGCGGGTCTCGGGTGTGGCACCGCGTGCCAACCTGATCAGCTACAAGGCCTGCAGCAACGATCCCGACAATCCGGATTCCTCCGGCACCTGTTCGGGCTCGGCGCTGATCGCCGCGATCGATCGCGCCGCCGCGGATGCTGTCGACGTGATCAACTATTCGATCGGCAGCGACACCCCGCGCGATCCGTGGGCCGGGGTGCGCGGCAACATCAACGACGATGCGCGGGCGCTGCTCAACGCGCGCGCGGCCGGTGTTCTGCCGGTGGTGGCGGCGGGCAACGCCGGGCCGCAGGCCGCGACCATCAATGCCCCGGGCAACGCCCCGTGGGTGCTCACGGCCGCTGCAGCCACCCACAACCGGCGATTCGGCACAGTGCTGGCAGACCTGCAGGGCAGCGGCATCACGACCGCGCTGTCGTTCTCGGGCGTGGCGCAGAGCGCTGCCCTCGAGCGACGCGGCATCGTGCATGCGAAGGATTACGGCAATGCGCTGTGCGGCACTGGCGCCAGTCAGGGCACCGCAGCGACCGGGGCCAGCAATCCGTTCGCCGCCGGCACCTTCAATGGCGAGATCGTGATCTGCGTGCGTGGCATCTACGCGCGGGTCGAGAAGAGTTTCAACGTGCGCCAGTCGGGTGCCGGTGGCTTCATCCTGGTCAATTCTCTGGCCGATGCCGAGAGCATCGTCAGCGACAACCACGGCATGCCTGCCGTGCACATCGGCTATGCGGCCGGCCAGCAGTTGCAGGCGCTGGTCGAGAACGCGCGGCTCGCCGGTGGGCAGATCAGCGCGACGATCCAGGCCACCCAGCGCGTGCTCGATGACGCCATCGGCGATCGCATGGCTTCGTTCAGCAGCCGCGGGCCGGTGCTGCCGTTCGGCGGCTGGCTCAAGCCCAATCTTTCGGCACCCGGCGTGTCCATCCTGGCCGCCGACCACGAGAGCAACGGCCTGGCCTCGCTGCAGGGCACCTCGATGGCCGCGCCGCATATCGCGGGCGCTGCAGCACTGCTGGCCGCCGCGCGGCCGAACTGGAGCGTCGCACAGATCGAATCGGCACTGCTGACCACCGGACGCAGCAGCAGCATGCTGCGCGAGGATGCGGTGTCGCGGGCCACCCCGCACGATAGCGGCGCGGGTCGTATGCGGGTCGACGATGCGGCACGCGCAGGGCTGTGGTTCGAGATCCCGCGCGCGGAGTTCGTAGCCGGCGATCCGGTGCTCACTGCGCAGCCCGATGCGCCGACGCGGATCAACCATCCCTCACTGTCCAATGGTGCGTGCAGCGAGCGCTGCAACTTCACCCGCCGTGCCACCGACATGGGCAGCGGCGGTGGTTGGCGGGTCGAATCCAGGCTGCCGGTTGGGACGCAGGTCACGGTAGCGCCGTCCACCTTCAGCCTGGGCTCGGGCCAGGTGCAGGAGCTGCAATTTGCGTTCGACGTGTCGAATCCCGCACTGGCCGGTGCATGGGTCTACGGCGAGATCGCACTGGTCAGCACCACCGGCGGCATCGAGCAGCGATTGCCGGTGGCGCTGTTTGCGACTGCGGGCGCAGTGCCGCGGCACTTCGAGGCCACCGCAAGCGCGACCAGCGGGGCGAGCGATTTTCAGCTCGCCGGTCTGGCAGCACTGCCGGATGCCACCTTTCGCGCCACGCCGCTGGTGCGCATGGATACCGCAAGTGCGGTGCTTGGCAGCCGCGGCGATCTGGATACTTACGCGAGCACCAGCAACGCGAGCATCGTGCGCACGCTGAGCGTGGCTGGTGTCGCCGCGGGACGCGTCGTCTACCAGCTGTTCGCCGAAGCCAGCTCCGGCACCGCACGCGATGTCGATCTGTTCATCGGCCAGGATCTGGATGGCGACAACGCACCCGATGGGTTCGAGCAGCTGTGCAGTGCTGACGGCAGCACTGCCAGCGAGCGCTGCAGTGTCCAGGTGCAACTCGAGGGCAGCGGCGACCGTCGCACGTATTGGATCTACGCGATCAATCAGCGCGCCGGGGCGGCCGGTACCGACACCCTGAGCCTGCGCTCCGCGGCGATTCCAGTTTCCGGGCCGGAAGCGGTCGCTGGCGGCACGTCGCTGGTGGCGATGGGACCCGGGCGCGTCGCGGCGCGTGCGCCGTTTACGCTGCGCCTTGCGTGGGATGCGCCTGCGATGTTGCCCGGCGAGCTGTGGACCGGCCTGGTCGAGATCGGTGCTGCGCGCAGCAATCCGGGTCAGATCGGTCGCGTGCCGCTGCTGCTGAGCGCCGGCCCCGCGCTGGTGGCCTCAGCGCAACTGCTGGATGCGCGCAGCGACAGCCTGCGCCTGCGCCTGTTGCCAGGCACCGCCCACGAGCGGATTGCGCTTGATGTGCCGCCAACCGCCACTGCCCTGGTGGCGCAGTTGGAAGACGCCGGTGGTGTGGACCTGTACGTGGCGCGCGCGACGGATGCGGGTACGGGTCCGGCGATCCTGCCGGCACCACCACGCAGTGCCGCGGCCGCCAGTGCGCTCGGTGCCGATGCCACCAAGCGCGTGCAGTTGAATGCGGCGAGCCTCAGCCCGGGTCGCTGGTACCTGACCCCGGTCAATCGCGGTGCGACGACTGCCGAGGTGCTGCTCAGTGTCTTGACCACATCCGCGGGACCTGCAGCACTCCTGCGCGACAACGCCTACTTCAACGCGGTGCGCAGCGGACACGGCGTGCTGGTCGGACGTGCCGGCGATCAGCTCTCGGCCACCTGGTTCACCTATCGCGCCGACGGTGCGCCGACCTGGTACATCGCGCAGTCCTTGGCGCCCGCGGCGGATGCGGCGGTGTGGTACTCGCCATTGCGACGGGTGACCTGGAACGGCAGCAGCGCCCAGCTCAGTGCGATCGGCGATGCATGGATCACGCGCACCGGTGACAACCAGTTGATCTGGTCGTGGAAGGTCGATGGCACCTATGGCAGCGAGCCGTTGCGCGAGGTGGTGGCTCCGGCCTGCGTCGATGGCGGAACGCGCGACTATTCCGGCAACTGGTTCGATCCTGCGCGTCCGGGTTATGGCTACGTGATCTACACCGTGCCGCAGGCCGAAACCCAGGCCCTGTTCCTGTACGACGGGCAGGGCAATCCTGCCTGGCTGTATGCACAGAACTCGCCCTTTGGCAGTGCAGATTTCAGCCTGCAGCAGTACACCGGCTTTTGTCCGGCCTGTGCTGCGGTTCCGATCAGCACCCGCACTGCCGGCACCTTGCGCCGCAACTACAGCAGCGTGCGCAGCGGAACCGGCACGATCGCGGCCACTTTCCTCGCGCCGCTGGCCGGTAGCTGGAACAGCAGCGACGCGCTGTCGCGGATCTCCGTCGACCTGAACTGCCCGCGTTGAGCGGGCGCGCTCAATCCGCCAGTGGCGTGAGCTGCTGGCCGATCATCGGATCGGCCAGCGTGAGGTCGACCTGCGCGAAGTGCGTGCAGTCGCGGGCCAGGCGGTCGACGATCTGCCACTGGATGGCGCCGCGGGCCATTGCGGTGGCATACGGCGTGCGGCGGAAACTGACCATCGCATAGCGCGGCACGAACACGCCGGGGTGGCGCTCGGCCAGCGCGCGCTCGATTTGCTTGCGCAGCAGGAATGCCGGGTCGTCGACCAGATCGCGCATCTCGATGTAGTTCTCCAGCGCCATCTGGGCTATCGCGTGCGCATTCGGCTTGCGCTCGCGCTCGAAGGCTGCGAACACCGCGCTGTAGTCGTGGCTGTGCGCGAGCAGTGCATCCAGCGCGATGCAGTCTTCGAACGCGCAGTTCATGCCCTGCCCGTGGAACGGCACGATCGCATGCGCGGCGTCGCCCAGCAGCAGCGCCTGGCCGTCCAGATGCCAGCGGTCCATGCGCAGGGTGCCGAGCACGCCGGTGGGGTTACCGAAGAAATCGCCGAGCAGATCGGGAATCACCGGCAGGGTATCGGCGAAGTCGCGCGCGAACAGCGCCTGCACATCGGCCGCCGACGTCAGACTGGCGAAACTGGGCGCCGGACCCTCGTTGGGCAGGAACAGGGTGACGGTGAAGCTGTGCTCCACGTTCGGCAGCGCGATGCACATGTAGCCGCCGCGCGGCCAGATATGCAGGGCATTGGCTTCGATCCGGAATCCGCCATCGGCAGCCGGCGGAATCTCCAGTTCCTTGTAGGCATGCCCCAGTGGTTCGAAGCGCGCGCCGAGCGGACACACCGCTTCCATCGCCGTACGCAGCGCCGAGCCCGCGCCATCGGCGCCGATGATCACCGGCGCCTCGATCGCGCACTGGGTGCCGGTGCGCTCGTCGTGCACGCGCGCGATGCCGGCTTCGAAGTCGACATCCAGCAGACGCTGGTCGAAGTGCAGGCGCGCGCCGGCGGCCTGTGCGGCGTCGAGCAGCGTCAGATTCAGCCGCCCACGATGTACCGACCAGATCACCTCGCTGTCGTCGCGCCCGTAACGCTGCAACTGGGTGCTGCCGTCGACCGCGTGCACCATGCGCCCGCGCATCATCACCGCCTGCTCCAGGATCTGCCGTTCGAGTCCGGCCAGGCGCAAGGCCTGCATGCCGCGCTCGGCGAGTGCCAGATTGATCGAGCGCCCGCCGGCGTAGCCCTGCCCACGCGGGTCCGGTCGGCGTTCGAACACCGAAACCTGATAGCCACGTCGCGCCAGCAGGGTGGCCAGCAGGGCGCCGGCCAGCCCGGCACCGCAGATCACCAGCCGATCGCTCATTGCTGCAGCGCCCAGCGCTGCACCGCGTCGACCAGCCGCTCGCAGTCGGCAAAGCGGTTGTACAGCGGCGTTGGTGCGACCCGGATCACGTCCGGCTCGCGCCAGTCGACCACGACGCCATCGTGTGCCAGCGCATCAAACAGCGCACGCCCGGCCGCGCGCGGACCGCGCACGATCAGCGACAGTTGGCAGCCGCGCTGCTGTGGATCCTGCGGGGTGCGAATCTCGATGACAGCGTCCAGGCGCGTGCGGATCTGCTGCGCGAGCCAGCCGGTCAGCGCGATCGACTTCGCACGCAGGCGCGCAAGCCCGGCCCGATGGAACTGTTCCAGCGCGACCTTCAGCGGTGCCATGGCCAGGATCGGCGGATTCGACAGCTGCCAGCCGTCGGCGCCCGGAGTCGGCACGAACTCCGGCCCCATCTGAAAACGGGTGGCGGCATCGTGGCCCCACCAGCCCGCGAAGCGTGGCCGCGGCGTGTGCGCGTGGCGCTCGTGGATGAAGCAGCCGGCGACCGCGCCGGGCCCGCTGTTGAGGTACTTGTAGCTGCACCAGACGGCGAAATCGGCGTGGCTGTCGTGCAGGTCGACCGGCACGTTGCCGATCGCATGAGCCAGATCGAAGCCCACCACGCAACCCTTGCGATGCGCGATCGGCGTTATCGCACGCAGGTCGAGCCGCTGGCCGCTCAGATACTGCACGCCCGGCAGCAAAACCAATGCAATGCGGTGACCGTGTTCGTCCAGTGCGCGCTCGATGGCGGCCAGCGTCAGCGAGCCATCGGCTGCATCGGCGGCCAGTTCGATCAGTGCAGATGATGGATCGTAGCCGTGGAAGCGGATCTGCGATTCGACCGCGTGGCGGTCCGAGGGAAACGCGTTGCGCTCGATCAGGATCGCGTAGCGCTCGGGTTGCGGCCGGTAGAAGCCGACCATCATCAGGTGCAGATTGACGGTGAGCGAGTTCATCGCCACCACCTCGTCCGGCATCGCGCCGGCGACTTCGGCGAGGTGATCGCGCAGCCCGCGGTGGTAGTCCACCCATGGATTCTCGCCGCGGAAGTGACCCTCGACGCCGAGCTGCGCCCAGCGCTCCAGTTCGGCATCCACCGCCGCGCGCGTGGCAAGCGGCTGCAGGCCCAGCGAGTTGCCGGTGAAATAGGCGTGTTCGCGGCCGTCGGCTCCGCGCGGGATGGCAAACTCGGCGCGGAATGCCGCCAGTGGGTCGCTGGCGTCGCGCTGGCTGATCTGGGTCGTGTCGTCGTTCATGGGCGGGGTTCGGGAACTTTGTGAAACGCTACGCCATGCCGGCGGGCCTGCCAAGCGCGGGGCGACAGCCGGCTGGCATCCGCTACGCGCCGTGGGCAGCGGGCGCTATGCTTGCAGCGCGCGCGTGGACGCAGTGTGGCAGCGTTGCTGGTTCACGCCGTGCTGCAAGTACATGCAGTCGCATTCTCGGAGAAGACAGCACATGCGGGTAACGATCGAACTGGACTCTGACGATATTCAGCGTTTCGAAGTGGCGCTGGCCCGCGCGCGGCGTCTGACCACCTCGATGGACGAGGTCGACGTGATCGCGATCGCGCGCGACGCGCTGCAGCATCTGCCCCTGCACTGCGCGCCGAGTTACGTGCGACGTCAGTTCGAGGGTGTGGCGCGGCTGATCGCGATGCTGGAGGACGAGGCCTGGGCCTTGCCGCAGCCGTGGCGCGACGACGTGCTGGTGACGCTGATCTACCTCAGCGATCCGGAAGACCTGATTCCCGACGAGGCGGAAGTGATCGGCCTGCTGGATGACGCGATCATGCTGGAGCTGCTGCTGCGCCGGCAGGCGCCGGTGTTTCGCGCCTACGAACGCTTCTGCATGTTTCGCACCCGGTTGCGACCGGCGCGCGGCAGTCTTGCGCGGACCCAGGCTGCCGGCAGCATTGCGCGCCAGCGCGCGATCCTGCAGCGGCGGATATCGCAGCCTGCGCCGGTCGTGGTGCCGTCACGCAAGGCCACGAGCCGCCCGTCGAAACCCCGCAAGGCCGCAGCAGAGAAGGCCGCGTCGCGCACTGCGGCCGGGGGAGGACGTGCAGCCAAGTCCGCGTCGACGCGCAGTCGAACGCAGGCGCACACGCCGGTTACGCAGCGGCGGCGCTAGGCCGCCATTGAAACCGGAGCGCCAATCCACAACTACCTCACGAGTGCGGTGCCACCTTTCCCTGCCGTCATTCAACCCGCCCACCGCGTTTGCAGCTACCGCCCACGGGACACGCCATGCTGATCATCGTCACTGTTGTCATGCTCGCCCTGCTGCTGGCCGGCATGCGCCTCGCAGAACGCCTGGGCTATCCATTCTGGTTCGGAATCGGGCTTGCCGTCCCGGTGGTGAATCTGTTCCTGCTCGGCTACTTCGCATTCCGGGTCTCGCCGAAGGAACAGCGGATCGCCGAACTGGAGGCCGAGCTTGCGCGTGAGCGCGGCGCACGGCTCTCAGCGCCGATCGATCCGTCATCGCCCTGAGCGTGCCGCCGTGGGCGCGTCACAGCGGTGGGTCGTAAGCCCACCCGCCGAAGGTGTTCGGATGTCGGAGGGTGGCCTTCGGCGCACCGCGATCCTGCGCGCAATCAGGCAAGGCGTCCGAATGTCGGAGGGTGGACCTTCGGCCCACCGCGATCCTGCGCGGAATCACCTGCCGCGATCAGCAAGGATCCGCTTCGCGCCCGCATAGCGAGGCTGCCAATAGCGCTCGTCGAGCGCGTCGATGCGCACCGCGCCACCACGGCTCGGCGCGTGGATGAAGCGGTTGTCGCCGATATAGATGCCGACATGCGAAATGCGGCTGCCGCGGATGCGGAAGAACACCAGATCGCCGGGCATCAGCTGGGTGCGCTCGACGCTGGGTGCCGCGACCTGCGCCATCGCCTGCGAGGCGCGCGGAAAATCCTTGGGCAGATTGTCGCGGAACACCCAGTGCACGAAGCCGGAGCAGTCGAAGCCCGACTCCGGCGTGCTGCCGCCGAAGCGGTAGCGGGTGCCGAGATAGCCCATGGCGTGCAGTACCAGAGTGCTGCCCGGTGGCGGTGTCATCGGGCGGTCGATGGGTGGCGCACCCGGCAACCGGGCGCGATCGATGCGCTGCGCATCGGGCAGCGCATACGCTTGCGACGCGGGCAAGCGCGGTGTGCTGGCGCATGCGGCCAGCAGGGTGGCGAGCGCCAGCACGCACAGGCGAATCGGGACGGTGATCGTCGACATCGGCCGCGCACGGTGCGCAATGCGCGCGTGCTTGTCAATCTGCAGCGCCGCGCAGCCGGCTCCAGTGCGGGCGAACCGGGTTGTCGGCTCGTTTCCGGTTCAGCAAGCCGCGCAAACTGCAGCAGGCGCCATCTGTCTGGCCTACCATTCGCGACTCCGATCCGAATCCATCCACATGCCCATTATCCTGATCGATGCGCCGAGCAACCTGGGTCTGAAGCGCCCCGCCGCCGACCATGAGCCCGGCACGCGCTTCGCGCCATGGCAGTTGCGCCAGCTGGATCTGCTCGCGCGGCTCGGCGCCGAGGACGGTGGTGCGGCCGAGCCGCCGGCTTACAGCGGCGAGCGCGATCCGGACAGCGGCATCCTGCACAGTAGCCTGCTCGCGCCGTATGCGGTGCAGTTGGCCGATCTGATCGGCGCGGCACTTGCGCGCGACGGCTTTCCGCTGGTTCTAGGCGGCGATTGCAGTATCGCGCTGGGCAGCGCGCTGGCCATGCGCAGGCGCGGACGCCATGGACTGCTGTTCCTCGACGGCCATCGCGATCTGCTGCGTGCGCAGGATTCGCGCAGCGGCGGTGCGGCCGGAATGGATCTGGCCCTGATCACCGGGCATGGTCCGAACCTGCTGACCCGGATCGACGGCCACCTGCCGTTGGTCGATCCGGTCGACGTGCTGCTGTTCGGGCATCGCGACGACGATCGCTGGTACTCGCCGCCGTTGCTGGAGCTGGCCGAATCGTCGATGCGCTCGATCGGGCTGCAGTCCGCGCGGCAGCAGGATATCGACCGCGTATTCGCGCGCCGCCTCGGCGCCCTGCTCGACAGCGGGGTCGACGGTTTCTGGATCCATCTCGACGTCGACGTGCTCGACGACCTGCTGATGTCAGCGGTCGATGCGCGGCAGCCCGAGGGTATGACCGCGGCGGAAGTCGAGCGTCTGCTGCAGGCGGCACTGGCCAGCGGCCGCTGCCGCGGTTTGCACGTGAGCAACTACGACCCGGAGCGCGATCCGGGGCTTGCCTGCGGGCGGGCGCTGGTCGAGATCCTGGTCGCGGGACTTCAGTCGCTGCATCCCGAGGCGCTCGCCCGCGCCGCCGAAGCACCCGCGGAGTCGCTAGAATCCGAGCCTGTCGAAGACGGGAACGTTGATGAAGATCGAACACAACACGGTGGCGACATTCCACTACGACCTGAGCGATGAGCAGGGAAGCGTGATCGAAAGCTCGCGCGGCGGTGATCCGATGGCTGCGCTGCACGGTGCGGGCAATGTGATTCCCGGGATCGAAACTGCCCTGGCGGGGCACGCGGTCGGCGATCGCTTCAGCACCAGCGTGCCGCCCGAATTGGGCTACGGCGAGCGTCGCGAAGGCCTGCAGCAGCGGGTGCCGAAAAAATACTTCCGCGATGCAAACCGCCTCAAGCCCGGCATGCGGACGGTGCTGACCACCAAGGAAGACGGCCAGCGTGTGGTCAGCATACTCAAGGTCGGCACCAGCGTAGTCGATGTCGATCTCAACCACCCGATGGCCGGCCGCACCCTGGTGTTCGATATCGAGGTGATCGAGGTGCGCGCAGCCTCCGCCGAGGAGATCGCCCATGGGCACGCCCACGCACCCGGTGGTCACGCACACTGAGCGCCGAGTGCTGCACCTGCGCGAGTGGGTCGCGGCGGACGCTGCCGCCTGCGCGGCGATCTATGCACCCTACGTGCTCGAGTCCTGCGTGAGCTTCGAGCTGCGGGCGCCGGATGCGGCGGAAATCGCGCAGCGCTTGCAGCTTCACCAGAGCGACGGTTTTCCAGTGCTGGTCGCGCACGCGCAGGGTCGCGTGCTCGGCTACGCCTATGCGGCCGCGTTCCGCGCGCGCGAGGCCTATCGCGGCACGGTCGAGAACTCGGTGTACATCGATCAGGGCGTGCGGCGCGGCGGCGTCGGTAGTGCATTGATGCAGCACCTGATCGGCTCGTGCGCGGCGCGTGGCTACCGCCAGATGGTGGCCGTGATCGGCGATTCGGCGAACCTCGACTCGCAGGCGTTCCATCGCCGGCTGGGATTCGTGGATGCCGGCGTGCTGCGTGGCGTGGGGCGCAAGTTCGGTCGCGATCTGGATATCGTGCTGATGCAGCGCGCGCTCGGCGGGTCGGATGCGGCGCAGGATGCGGCTGCATTCATCGCCATCGCGGGTGATCCCGGCTAGCCTCGTGGTCAGTGATTCAGAGCTGGAGCAACATCGATGCCGATGCGACGACTGTTGATAACGATGCTTGCGGCCACCCTCGCGGGGTGCGCGGCACAGGCGCCGCGCGATCCGCCGCCGCGCTTGGATCTGATCGTGCGCCATGGCCAGGTGTACGACGGCAGCGGCGATCCGCCGCAGCGCGTCGATGTCGGCGTGCGCGGCGATCGTGTGGTCGCACTCGGCGATCTGTCCAGCGCTACGGCTGCCACCGAGATCGACGCCCGCGGCCTGGCGGTCGCACCGGGCTTCATCAACATGCTGTCGTGGGCGACCGATGCGTTGATGCACGACCCGCGCGCGATGAGCGACATCAAGCAGGGCGTGACGCTGGAGGTGTTCGGCGAGGGCTCGTCGATGGGTCCGCTGACTCCGGCCATGCGCGAGCTCGCGCTCGCCCAGCAGGGCGATATCCGCTATCCGATCGACTGGACCACGCTGGGCGGGTGGCTGGAAGGGCTGGAACGGCGCGGCGTATCGCCCAATGTCGCCAGTTTCGTGGGTGCCACCACGCTGCGCGTGCATGAAATGGGCTACACCAACCGCGCACCGAGCGCGGCACAACTCGCGCGCATGCAGCAGCTGGTGCGCGAAGCGATGCGCGAGGGCGCACTCGGCGTGGGTGCATCGCTGATCTATGCGCCGGCCTTCTACGCGCAGACGCCCGAGTTGACCGTGCTGGCCGCAACCGCGGGCGAGTTCGGCGGCGGCTACATCGCGCACCTGCGCAGCGAGGCGGATCGATTCCTCGAGGCGCTGGACGAGCTGATCGGCATCGCGCGCAGTGCCGGAGTGCGTGCCGAGGTGTATCACCTCAAGGCCGCCGGGCAGCACAACTGGCCGAAGATGGCGCAGGCGATCGCGCGCATCGAGGCCGCGCGCGCAGAAGGATTGGCCGTGTCGGCGAATATGTATACCTACGTGGCCGGCGCTACCGGACTGGATGCGGCAATGCCGCCGTGGGTGCAGGAAGGCGGACTGGATACGTGGATCGCGCGCCTGAGCGACCCCGTACAGCGTGCGAAGACGATTGCCGCGATGCGCACGCCCTCGCCGCTGTGGGAAAACCTCTACCGCATGGCCGGCACTCCGGATCGCGTCAAGTTCATCGGCTTCCGGAGCGCGGCACTCAAGCCGCTGACCGGCAAGACGCTGGCCGAGGTGATGGCCCTGCGCGGCACCGATGCGGAAAACACCATCATCGATCTGGTCATCGAGGATCGCTCGCGCGTCGATACCGCGTATTTCCTGATGAGCGAGGACAACGTGGCGCTGGGCATTCGCCAGCCGTGGGTCAGCTTCGGTTCCGATGCAGAGGCGAGCGCACCGGAAGGCGTATTCCTGCAGTCGTCCACCCATCCGCGTGCCTACGGCAATTTCGCGCGCCTGTTGGGAAAGTACGTGCGCGAGGATCAGGTGCTGAGCCTGTCCGAGGCCGTGCGTCGCCTGACCCGGCTGCCGGCGGAAAACTGGGGCCTGGCCTCGCGCGGCTGCATCGATCCCGGCTGTTTTGCCGACATCGTGGTGTTCGATCCCAAGACAATCACCGACCACGCGACCTTCGACCGCCCGCAGCAGTACGCCACTGGCGTGCGCGAGGTGTTCGTCAACGGCGTGCAGGTACTGCGCGCCGGTGAACACACCGGAGCCAAGCCAGGGCGCTTCGTGCGCGGGCCGGGTTGGCGCGCGCCGTAGCGACTCCCGCTCGCTGATCGGGTGGCCCGCGCTCGGGGGTCGAGTCGAAGCAGCGGAAACGCGCTCCGTCGAAACGCGCGATGCCGACGCCGGCTGCATGCCTTCGGCCAAGCCTGGGGAGGTCGCATACGCAGTCGCCGACGCGCTGCGACGGGTTGAGTGACGCGCGGGCTGGACAGGCAGGCGAACGCGCGCAGGACCCGGCGGATGATGGTTCGCGAAGTGCTCACGGCTTGCGCGCAAGACTTCAACGCCACCAGCGCAGGATGTCGAGGCGAGTGTGCCCGCGGCGCACCACGCCTGCATTGAAACACTACAATATGGTCTCGACGTGGCGCTTGCCCGCGGCTTCCCACAATCCCTTCAGGCGCATGGATCAGGATCCGGACGTTGTTGTACTTGGTGGTGGCGCGATCGGGCTGGCCTGCGCGCTATACCTGTTGCGTGGCGGACGCGCGGTCACTGTCATCGATCGCCAAACCGTCGGCATGGCTGCCTCGCACGGCAACTGCGGCACCATCACGCCCAGCCACGCACCGCCACTGGCGATGCCGGGAATGGTCGGCAAGGCACTGCAGTACATGCGACAGGCCGACGCACCGTTCCGTATCGCGCCGCGCTTCGATCCCGCCCTGTTGCGATGGATGTTGCGTTTTGCCCTGCGCTGCAACTGGGCCGACTTCCGCAGGGTGACCCGCGACAAGGCGCCGCTGCTGATGCGTTCGCGCACGCTGCTGGAAGACCTGCTGCGCGAGGAGTCGATGCAGTGCGGTTTCGAGTCCAGCGGCACCCTGTACGCGTTCCGCGATCTGCACGCCTTCGATCAATCGCAGTGGCTTCCAAAAGCGCTCGCTGAGGTCGGGATCCCGATCGAGACGCTCGATGGCGCTGCAGTGCGTGCGCTGGAGCCAGCACTCAATGACAGCATCGTGGCGGGCTATCGCAATCCGGCCGATGCGCACCTGCGGCCGGATCGTTTGGTGGCCGAGCTGGCGCGTCGCGTGCGCGAGCTCGGCGGGCAGATCGTCGACACCGCGGCCATCGAGGGTTTCGAGACACAGGGGCCGCGCATCAAGGCGGTGCGCGCGGGCGGTCGCAGTTTTGCCGCGCGCGACGTGGTTTTCGCATTGGGCGCGTGGTCGCCGCTGCTGGCGCGGCAGTTGGGTATCGGGCTGCCGATCCAGCCCGGCAAGGGCTATTCGATCACCTACGAGCGCCCGCAGCTTGCGCCACGCATGCCGGTGGTGTGCAAGGAGCGCAGTGTCTGCGTCACCACCTGGGCCGATGGCTATCGACTCGGCAGCACCATGGAGTTCGCAGGCTACGACGAAAGCATGAACCGGGTGCGTCTGGATGCACTGGTACGCGGTGCCAGCGAATACCTGCACGAACCGGTCGGTCCGCGGCGGATCGAGGAATGGTATGGGTGGCGCCCGATGACCTGGGACGATCTGCCGATCATCGGTCGCAGCGCGCGCTGGTCCAATCTGCTGTTGGCTACCGGTCACGGCATGCTCGGCATCACCATGGCCGCGGCCACCGGCGAGTTGGTGCGCGATCTGATCACAGGCCAGGCGCCGGCGCTGGATCCCGCGCCGTGGTCGCCGGCGCGCTTCGGCGCGTGAGCCGCGTGGGCGCGATGCAGCGACCTCGGCAAGCGCCAACCGCATCGCATCGGCTGCCGATCGTTTCGCGTATCCTGCCCGGTGTCGACCGTGCGGCCTTATCGCCGAGGCTGGTGGAACCAGGCCCGGTGCCTGCGGTCGAACCATCCAATCGCAACCAGGGAATCGCCACCATGCGCGCCACGCTCCTGATGCTGGTCATGCTCTCGGCCACTGCAGATGCAGCCGATCTGACACCTGCGCCGCGGCCGGCAGCGGTCGAGTCCGCGCCGGTTCCAGCAGCAAAGCCCGCAGCGGCAGCGCCGATGCCGATCTTTCCATCGGTGCAGATCGATATCGAGCCCGGCAGCGACAGCGGCACCTTCGTAGCGACCGCGCGCGTGTTCGATCTGAACAGCCGCAAGATCCTCGCCGGGCCGCAGCTGAACTTCCAGCAGGGCCAGCCGGCCAGTACCGAGGTCGAGGGACCCGATGGCAGCTTCAAGGTCAACATCGAGGTCGGCGTCGATCCCACCGGC
Source organism: Lysobacterales bacterium (assembly GCA_038249585.1). Taxonomy (GTDB): domain Bacteria; phylum Pseudomonadota; class Gammaproteobacteria; order Xanthomonadales; family Ahniellaceae; genus UBA4656. The sequence goes on from JBBSDI010000015.1 coordinate 17,448, forward strand.
ACCAGCGCGCAGTGGAGTTTCTCGATCACCGAACAGGGCGTGCTGATCGCCGATTCGCGCGGCACCGTGACCCTCACGCGACCACGCGAAGCCGGCTACTGATGCGCCATCGCGCGCGCGGCGAGTGCCGGGCGTAAACTGCGCGCATGCAGACCTTCGTGCTCGAACGCGGCCGCGCGCCGCTGCTGGTCAGCCTGCCGCATGACGGCAGCTGGATCCCCGATGCATTGTCCGAGCGCATGAGCCTGGCCGCGCGCGAGGCCCCGGATACCGACTGGCATGTCGGCCGGCTGTATGCGGTGGCGCGCGCCTTCGACGCCTCGATCATCCGGCCCTTCGCTTCGCGCTATGTGGTCGATCTGAATCGCGCCGCTACTGGCGGCGTGCTGTACCCGGGCCAGCGCGAGACTTCCGTGGTGCCGCTGACCACGTTTGCCGACGAGCCGATCTACCGCGCCGGCGCCGCGCCCGATGCCAACGAGATCGCCCAGCGGGTCGTGCAGTGGTGGCAGCCATATCACCACGCATTGGGCGAGGAGCTCGCGCGACTGCGCGCGATCCATCCGCGCGTGGTGCTGTGGGATGGGCACTCGATCCGCTCGGAAGTGCCGATGCTGTTCGATGGCCGGCTGCCGGATTTCAATCTCGGTACTGCCGATGGCACCAGCTGCGCGCCGCAGCTGCAGTCGCGCCTTGCTGCCGCGCTGGATGCGCAGACGGGCTATAGCCACGCGGTCAACGGTCGCTTCAAGGGCGGCTGGATCACCCGCCACTACGGGATTCCGGCCGACGGCATCCACGCGGTGCAGCTGGAACTCGCGCAGCGCAGCTACATGGACGAGCATTCGCTGGCGTGGGATGAAAGCCTCGCAGGCTCGGTGCAGCGGGTGATCGGGGCTTTGCTGGCGTGCTGCGTGGGCTTTGCCGAACGCGCGGCGTAGCGAAAGGCCGCGCGGTGCGAACGGGTGTGCCGGTCGCGCACAGGGTGCGCTCCTGCACGGGTTCGAGGACCTCGATGGACTGCAGGAGCGCGCCGCGCGCGCGACCGCAACGAACGGTCGCGCGGTGCAGACGAATGCGCCGGTCGCGCACCGGGTGCGCTCCTACATGGGTTCGATGACATCGACGATGAATCGACATGCGTGCCGGATGTTGGCGGATCGATCTCAGTTCGCTGCAGCATCCGCGAGCTGCCGCACCACCGCCTCGGTCACCACGCTGGTGCCGACACCTCGCGCACCGCCGAGATCCGGCGTCCACACGCCGTCGGCGATGACGCGGTACACCGCATCCTCCACCGCCAGCGCCGCTTGCTCGTGCGCGAGCGAGTGCCGCAGCAGCAGGGCCACCGACAGGATCGTGCCGCAGGGATTGGCGATGCCTTTTCCGGCGATGTCCGGCGCGGAGCCGTGGATCGGCTCGTAAAGCCCTGGGCCGGAGTCGCCCAGCGATGCCGAGGGCATGAGTCCCAGTGAGCCTGCGACCGCGGCCGCTTCGTCGGTGAGGATGTCGCCGAACAGGTTCTCGGTCACGATCACGTCGAAATCGCGCGGCCGGCTGACCAGGTACATCGCCATTGCGTCGACCAGCAGGTGTTCCACTTTCACCGCGGGGAATTCGCTTGCCATCAGGCGCGTGACGGTCTCGCGCCACAGGCGCGAGGTCTCCAGCACGTTGGCCTTGTCGACCGAGGTCAGGCGACCGCTGCGCGCCTGTGCCATGCGTGCGGCGAGCCGCGTGACGCGTTCGATCTCGCCCACGCTGTAGGCGCACTCATCGGTGGCCCGCTCGGCAGTGCGCGTGCGGGCGCCGAAGTAGATGCCGCCGGTGAGCTCGCGCACCACCACGAAATCGACATCGCGCGCGCGCTCGGGTTTGATCGGACTGGCATCGAGCAGGGCAGGGTGCACCCGCACCGGGCGCACGTTGGCGTACAGGCCCAGTTCGCAACGCAGTGCCAGCAGGCCCGCTTCGGGCCGGATCGCGACCGGCACCGTGGCCCATTTCGGACCACCGATTGCACCGAGGAGGATCGCATCGGCCGTGCGGCACGCCGCCAGCACGGTCGCGGGCAGCGGCTCGCCGGCGCTGTCGATTGCGGCACCACCGAATGGATGGGTGTCGTACTGCAGATCGAGGTCGAAGCGCTGCGCCACTGCCTCGAGCACCGCGCGCCCTGCTGCCACCACTTCGGGTCCGATGCCGTCGCCCGGCAGCAGCACGATGCGTGAGGTCATGCGCGCGCCTCGTAGCGGTCGATCAATGTCACGCGCTGGGTCAGGTAACCGAGCTCGTCGACCCCATCGAGCAGGCACTGGCGCACGAAGGGATCGAGCGTGAAGCGCACCTGGCGGCCGTTCTCGCGGGTGATGGTTTCGCTGGCGACGTCGATATGCAGACGCTCGCCCGGATGCGCGATCAGTTCGGCGTGCGCGACCTCGTCGATGACCAGTGCCAGCAGGCCGTTCTTCAGCGCATTGTTGCGGAAGATGTCGGCAATGGCGCTGCTGATCACGGCCTGGAAGCCGGCATCCATCAAGGCCCAGGGCGCGTGCTCGCGCGAGGATCCACAGCCGAAGTTGCGTCCGGCGATGAGGATCGCCGCGCCCTCGGCCTGCGGCTGGTTGAGCACGAAGCCCGGCTCCGGCGTGCCGTCCGCGCGCCAGCGCCAGTCGTTGAATGCATGCCGGCCGAGACCCGCGCGGGTGGTGGTGGTCAAGAAGCGTGCGGGGATGATCTGGTCGGTATCGATGTTGTCGATGGCCAGCGCGACGCTGCGTGAGCGCACGGTGCGTACGGGATTCATGCGGCCTGCCCGGTGGCGGTGAGCGTGCGATGGTCGACGATGGCACCGGCCACCGCGCTGGCGGCAGCGGTGGCGGGGCTGGCCAGCACGGTGCGCACGCCCTTGCCCTGGCGGCCTTCGAAATTGCGGTTGCTGGTGCTGACCACCAGTTCCCCCGGTCGCGCGATGTCGCCGTTCATGCCGATGCACATCGAGCAGCCCGGCTCGCGCCACTGCGCACCGGCGGCGATGAACACCTCGTGCAGGCCTTCGGCTTCGGCTTCGCGCTTGACCCGCTCGGAGCCGGGTACCACCAGCATGCGCACGCGCGGGCTGACCTTTCGGCCGCGCAATACTTCGGCGGCATCGCGCAGGTCCGACAGCCGCGAGTTGGTGCAGCTGCCGACGAACACCACGTCGACCGGCTCGCCGGCGATCTGCTGGCCTTCGCGCAGGCGCATGTAGTCGAGCGCCTTGCGGGTGGCTGCATCGCGCACGCTGGGCAGGTGGCCGTCGATGGCGACGGTCTTGCCGGGATCGGTGCCCCAGGTGACGGTGGGCACGATGCGCGTGGCATCGATGCGCACTTCGCGGTCGAACACCGCGTCGGGGTCGCTGGCCAGCGCCAGCCAGCGCGCGCAAGCGGCATCGAAGACTTCGCCCTGCGGTGCTTCCGAACGACCGCGCAGCCATTCCACCGTGATTGCATCCGGCGACACCATGCCGGCGCGCGCACCCATCTCGATGGACATGTTGCACAGGGTCATGCGCTGCTCCATCGACAGCGCGCGCACCGTGCTGCCGCGGAACTCGATCACGTGCCCGCTGCCACCGTCGACACCCAGGGTGCCGACCACGTGCAGGGTCAGGTCCTTGGCACTGACGCCGGGCGCCAGCGCGCCCTCGATCGTCACCGCGAGGGTTTTCGGTTTGCGTTGCAGCAGGCACTGGGTCGCCAGCACATGGCCCACTTCGGTGGTGCCGATGCCAAAAGCCAGCGCGCCGAATGCACCATGGGTACTGGTGTGGCTGTCGCCACAGACGATGGTCATGCCCGGTTGGGTGCGGCCCAGTTCCGGCGCCATCACATGCACGATGCCGCGATCCGGCGAATCCCAGCCGCGCAGCGCGATGCCGAACTCGACGCAATTGCGCTCCAGCTGGGTGACCTGGGCGAGCGTAGCGGCGTCCAGATACGGCCGCGAGCCGTCGGCGTTGCGCGGCAGGGTCGGTGTGGAGTGATCGAGCGTGCCGAGGGTCCGATCCGGACGCCGCACCGGCAGGCCACGTTCGCGCAGCACCGAAAATGCCTGCGGCGTGGTGACCTCGTGGATCAGATGCAGGTCGATGTAGATGATGCTCGGACGACCATCATCCGGCGATTCCACCAGATGACTGTCCCAGATGCGGTCGAACAGGCAGCGTGCAGTCATGCCGCGCCTCCGGCAAACATCGGCGTGGCGAGTCCGGCGCGATGGCGCGCGCGCGCGGCGCGGTTGGCGGCGATCCGGTTGACCGCCTCCAGCAGCGCCAGCGCGGATGCCTCGATCACGTCGGTGCTTACCGCCTGGCCGCGATACTCACGGTCCTCGTGCACCACGCGCACCGTGGCCTGGCCCTGCGCGTCGACGCCGCCGGTCAGGCTGCGCACGTGGTAGTCGCGCACGTCGAAGGCGATGCCGGTGGCGCGCGAGAGCGCGTTGGCGATGGCGTCGATCGGGCCGTCGCCGACCGCGGCTTCGCGATGGATGCGCCCGTCGCCATCGCGCACGGCAATGCTGGCGGTCGGTTCGCTGCGCACGCCGATCGCGGTGGTGACCTGCAGCGATTCCATCGTGTAGCCGATCGCGATGGTCGGATCGACACCCAGCCACAGCGCTTCGAGGTCGGCGTCGAATACCTCTTTCTTTTTGTCCGCCAGCCGCTTGTAAGCCACCATCAGGCCGTCCAGCGCGCTGTCTTCCACCGCGTAGCCAAGATGGCCGAGGCGTTCGCGCACCGCAGCCCGACCGCTGTGCTTGCCCAGCACCAGCTGCGAGCCGGG
>JBBSDI010000016.1:0-22168 GCA_038249585.1 Lysobacterales bacterium
CGAACGCCCGGTCATGGATGACCGGGCCGGACAGCCCCGGCAGGGATGCCAGCGACAGCAGGCCTTCGCAGCAGGAGAGATCGACGTGGGCAAGTCAGTTGTAATTCTTGGTGCGCAGTGGGGCGACGAAGGCAAAGGCAAGATCGTCGATCTGTTGACCGAGCAGGTTGCTGCGGTGGTGCGCTTTCAGGGCGGCCACAACGCAGGTCATACCCTGATCGTGGGTGGCAAGAAGACGGTATTGCACCTGATTCCGTCGGGCATCCTGCGCGAGGGCGTGCTGTGCCTGATCGGCAACGGCGTGGTGCTGTCGCCTGCGGCCCTGCGCAAGGAAGTGGGCGAGCTCGAGGCGACCGGTGTCGACGTGCGCTCGCGCCTTAAGATCAGCCCGGCCACGCCGCTGATCATGCCCTACCACATCGCGCTCGACCAGGCGCGCGAGAAGGCCTCGGGTGCGAAGGCGATCGGGACCACCGGGCGCGGCATCGGCCCCGCGTACGAAGACAAGGTCGCGCGGCGCGGCGTACGGGTGGCCGACCTCGCCTATCCCGACCAGTTGGCCGACAAACTGCGCGAAGTCATCGAGTACCACAACTTCGTGCTGACCGAGTACCTGAAGGTCGACGGCGTGGACTATCAGAAGGTCCTCGACGAGGCGCTGGCCTTCGGTGACTACATCCGGCCGATGAAAAGCGACGTTGCGGGTCTGCTGCACGACCTGCGCCGCGACGGTAAACACATCCTGTTCGAAGGTGCGCAGGGCTCGCTGCTGGACATCGACCATGGCACCTATCCCTACGTGACCTCGTCCAACACGACGGTTGGCGGCGCTTGCGCCGGTACTGGTGTCGGCGCGTGCGACATCGACTACGTGCTGGGTATCACCAAGGCCTATGCGACACGGGTCGGCGGCGGGCCGTTCCCGACCGAGCTCGACGACGAACTGGGTGCCGAGATCCGCAAGCGCGGCGACGAGTTCGGTGCGACCACCGGCCGCCCGCGGCGCTGTGGCTGGATCGATCTGGTCGCGCTCAAGCGCGCGGTGATGATCAATGGCATGAGCGGTTTGTGCGTGACCAAACTCGACGTGCTCGACGGCCTGCCCACGATCAAGATGGCGATCAGCTACCAGTATCGCGGCAAGAAGACCGAGTACGCGCCGCTGGATGCCGCCGGCTGGGACGAGTGCACGCCGGAGTATCTGGAGTTTCCCGGCTGGCACGAGCCGACCCGCGGAATCACCGAATTCTCGCGCTTGCCGCCCGCGGCCCGCGCCTATCTGCGCTCGCTGGAGGAACTGGTCGGCTGCCGCTTGGCGATGGTCTCGACCGGCCCGGATCGCAACGAAAACATCGTGCTGCACGATCCTTTCGCCTGAGCGTAAAACGCAGGGCAGGGCGCCTGCGTTCGTCGGCCAGGTCGTCCCGAGCTGCCGCGCCGCACCGACGCCTCCGGTGCCGCGCACGCGCCGCATACAGCCCCGGCGCCCGACTCGCGGGTTCGCCGGACAGCTAGTCCAGACCTGCCGCGCCGCACTGATGCCTCCTGGCGCGCACGCACCGCATACAGCCGCGGCGCTGCATTCGCTCGCGCGCGCATCGACAGCGCCCCGACGATCCGGACTCAGTCGGCAGACACCGTGCGCTCGCGCGCCCACGCGCGCAGCCAGGCGATTTTCTCGCCCATCACGACCGACAGCGGTCGCGTGCCGGTGATGCTGGCCGCGATCAATGCGGTGGTCAGCGCTTCGTTACGCGCACGCGCCGCATACAGTGCCGATACCACCGCCTGTTCAATCTCGGCGCCGGAGAAACCCTCGGCCGTAGTCGCCAGGTGTTCGAGATCGAATGCCGCCGGATCCTGCGCGCGCTTGCGCAGATGGATGCCGAAGATCGCCGCGCGCACCGCGGGGCTGGGCAGATCGACGAAGAATATCTCGTCGAAGCGACCCTTGCGCAGCAGTTCCGGCGGCAGCGCCTCGATGTCGTTGGCGGTGGCGACCAGGAACACCTTGTCGCGGCGCTCGGCCATCCAGGTCAGCAAGGTGCCGAGGATGCGCTTGCCGGGCCCGCCGTCGTCGCCCTCGCTGGCGAGGCCTTTTTCTATCTCGTCGATCCAGAGCACGCAAGGCGCCATCACCGCGGCGGTCTTCAGCGACTCGCGCAGGTTGCGTTCGGTCTCGCCATAGAACTTGTTGTACAGCGTGGCAAAGTCCAGGCGCAGCAGGGGCAGGCCCCACGCGCCGGCCACCGATTTCGCCGCCAGGCTCTTGCCCGCGCCCTGCACGCCGAGCAGCAGCAAACCCTTGGGCGAATCCAGGCCCGGTGTCGGCGTGGGCGCGAGGAACACTTCGCGACGTTCCGCCAGCCATGCCTTGAGGCGCTCGAGTCCGGCGACGTCGGCCATCGATGCGGTGTTGGTTTCGAATGCCAGCACGCCGCCGCGATCGAGCAGCTTGTACTTGGCATCCAGCAGGCCGGGAATGTCGCTTTCGGCGAGGATGCCGTCGTCGCGGACCGCGTTGCGGATCAGGCGACGCGAATCGGCGTGCGACAGACCCGCGAGGTTGCGGGTCAACGCGTCGATCGCCGCCTGCGTGGCCTGCACACGCTGGCCGCGCTTGCGGCCCCAGGCCTCGGCCTCCTCGTGGACGATCTGGCGCAGCTCGTCGGTGGTCGGCAGCGCCAGTTCGATCTGCGCGGACAACCCGAGCAGATCCTCGGGTACCGCCACGGCGCTGCCGATCAGCAGCAGGGTGTGCGGCACGCTGGCATGGCGGGTGGCAATCTCGCGCAGTTGGCTTACGATCAGCGGATCGTCCAGATAGCGCGGCAGATCGAATAGCAGGAACAGCGCGGGCTCGCGCAGGCTGAGCACCTGTGCCAGCATCTGCGAAGGTTTGAGCGCATTACCCGCTGCTGCAGGTGCAGGTTGCTCACCACCACGACTCAAGCCCGTGGCCAGCGACCATCGATACAGCGGCGCGCCGTTGCGCGCGCCGAGGCGCCGCACCAGGCTTTCCGCGCGCGCAGCGTCGCCGGTCTGGATGAAGATCAGTGGCGTGCCGGTGTCGATCAGCAGTTCGAGGTCGTCGAGATCGCGCATGGTCGCTGCATCGTGGCGTGAGTCCGCATGGTGCCCGGTTGGCTGCCGCTACGGAATAGCCAGGGGTGCCGAAAGTCGGGCTTGTGCATGCCCGAGGCTGCCACCATTGCAGATCAGGCGGGTGGGGCGGCCTCTTGCTGAACCGAACTTCGTTAGTATCTGGAGACCGGCGCTACCCTGCCGGCGATCTGATTCATCCGGAGGATGGGCAAATGCGTGTTCGAGACAGGGGATTGCCGGGTTTGCTGCTGTTGCTTGCGAGCACCGTTGCGGCTGCAGCACCGCGTTACGTCGAGTCGCCACCGCTGGCTGACGCGCTGGGCAAGGTCAGCGTGCGCGAGGTCGCCGCGGGCCCGACCCAGGTGCCGATCATCACCTGGGGCGGCGACATCGCCACGGTGTTGGCCAACGGCAACCAGGCCGCGACCGCACGCGGCAGTATTTTCGCCGCCAGGGGACTGGACCTGCGGCTGGTCCGCGAGGACATCTTCAGCAAACAGATCGAGGCCTACCTCGGCGGCAAGTCGCCATACCTGCGCGGCACCGTCGGCATGCTCAATCTGGCCGCCGATGCGCTGGCGCGCGATCCACGCACGCGGCCGGTGGTCATCTACCAGCTGACCTGGTCGGCCGGCGGCGACGCGCTGGTGGTCAAGCCCGGCATCGGCAGCGCCAAGGACTTAAAGGGCAAGACCATCGCCCTGCAGGCCTACGGACCGCATGTCGACTACATGACCAAGATCCTGGCCGACGCCGGCCTGCTGCCGCGCGATGTCAAGATCAAATGGCTGCCGGACCTGACCGGCAGCGACAACACCGCAATGGCGGCGCTGCAGGCCGGCGATGCGGATGCCGCGTTCGTGATCACGCCCGACGCGCTGGTGCTCACCTCCGGTGGTTCGATCGGCACCGGGGCCGAGGGTTCGGTGCGCGGTGCGCGCATCCTGCTGTCGACCAAAACCGCCAACCGCATCATCGCCGACGTCTACGCGGTGCGCGCCGACTACTTCGAGAGCAATCGCAAGGCGGTTGAAGACTTCGTGCGCGGCTTGATGCTCGGCGAGGAGAAGCTGCGTGAAATGGTGCGCGCCAAATCCGCCCGCGCCGGCGACTACCGCACCGCGATGACCGCGGCCGCCACCATCCTGCTCGACAGCGCGCAGGCGCTCAGCGATGCCGAAGGTCTTTACGCCGATGCCGAGTTCGTCGGTCACGCCGGCAACGTGCAGTTTTTCGAAAGTGCGAACTTTCCGCGCCGTTTCAGCGTGCTCGCGCAGGAGTCGGCCAGTGCATTCGCGGCACTGGGACTGGCTTCCGGCAGCGCCAAGGCCACGCTTGCCGGCTGGGACTATGCCAGCTTGCGGCAGGGGCTCACCGCGGCCGGACCCGAGGCGCAGCGCTTCGATGAAGGCCAGGTCGCCGCAGTGGTCGCGCGTCGCCAGCAGCAGGGCACGCTCGATGAGGGCGAGATTTTCTCGTTCGAGATCTTCTTCGAGCCCAACCAGAACAGCTTCGCGGCCGATCTGTACCTGGACGCTTTCGGCAAGGTGGTCGATCTGGCCAGCACCTATGGTGGTGCCGTGATCACGGTCGAAGGCCACAGCGATCCGATGGCGTATCTTCGCGATCAGAAGGACGGCAAGCCCGAAGTCGTGCTGGGGCGGGTCAAGCAGTCGGCGAAGAACCTGAGCCTGTCGCGCGCAGTCGCGGTGCGCGACAACATCGTCGCCTTTGCCGGGCGCAAGGGCATCACTATCGATGACAGCCAGTTCGCGGTGGTCGGCCACGGCATCGCGCAGCCGCGCAGCGGCACCTGCGGCAGCGACCCCTGCGCGCCCAAGAACGAACGCGAATGGCGCTCGAACATGCGGGTCGAGTTCCGCATCCTGCAGGTCGAGGCCGAATCGTCGGTGTTCAAGCCGCTATGAGACAGCAGCGCATGACCCAACAGCGCAAGCGCGGCTCGCGCCTTCCGTGGCTGGTGGCGGTGGTGATCGCCGCCATCATCGGCTGGAACTTCGTGCCGAACTGGTGGCCGGCCGACACCGGCCCCGCAGGAGTCGCAGGCAGTTCGTCGACCGCCGGTGAGGATCCGGACACGGCCTACGCGCTCCGCGCGCTGTCCGACACGTGGCCGCCGCTCGACGACGCGACAGTGCCGGTCGCAGGAGTGGCGCGTCTGGAGGCCAGCAACTACTACCTCGTATTGGACGGTTCGGGCAGCATGCTGGATCGCCGTTGCTCGGGCGGCCTGCGCAAGATCGAAGCTGCCGTGGTGGCGTTGCAGCGTTTCATCGACAGCGTTCCGGCCGATGCCAACGTCGGCCTTGCGGTGTTCGACGGCACCGGGCTTTCGCCGCGGGTGTCGCTGGGCGCGGACAATCGCGACCAGCTACGCGAAGCGCTGGCCGAGGTGCGCGCCAGCGGCGGCACCCCGCTGCGTTCGGCGATCGATCTGGGCTACGCCCAACTGCTCGCGCAGGGACGGCGGCAGTTCGGCTATGGCGAGTACCACCTGGTGGTGGTGACCGACGGCCAGCCGGATCCGCGCTCGGAGAATCCGGAAGCGGTCGTCGAGCGGATCCTCGCCGAGACCCCGGTGGTGTTGCATACGGTGGGCTTCTGCATCGGAACCGACCATGTGCTCAACCAGCCCGGACGCAGCTACTACGTAGCCGCCGATACCCCGGATGAACTCACGCGCGGGCTCGACTCGGTGCTGGCGGAAGCGCCGCAGTTCGACGTCGCCCGCTTCGCCAACTGAGTCCAGCGCTCGCTCATGTCGGGACATCTGAAGGTCTTCATCGCGATCGTTGTGCTGGGCACGCTGGCGATCGTGGGCTATCGCTTTGCGCGGCCGCTGCTCACCGATGCCGCGCAGCGCCAGACCTCGGATGCGGCGGCCACGCGCGGCAAGGCCAGCATCGGCATGGACAGCTGGATCGGCTACTTTCCGCTGTGTTCGCCGCAGATGGAGCGACGGATGCGTGGCGAAGGCTATGTCGTGCGCTGCGAGGACGACAAGGCCGACTACGCTGCGCGCTTCCAGCGCCTGGCCAACGGCGAGCTCGACTTCGCGGTGTCCACCGTCGATGCGTGGCTGCTCAACGGCAAGGCCTTCGACTATCCCGCCGCGATCGTGGCGGTGATCGACGAGTCCAAGGGCGGCGATGCGATCATCGCGCGGCGCGCGCGGATTCCCGATCTGGAAGCGCTCAAGCGTGTTACCGGCGCCAGGATCGCGTTCACCCCCGCCTCGCCGAGCGAGCATCTGCTCAAGAGCATCGGCGTGCACTTCGACTTGCCGCAACTGCGCGAGCGGCGCGGCGCGTGGCGGGTCGAGGCCGCCGGTTCGAGCGACGCACTGGCGCGCCTGAATCGCGGCGAGGTCGATGTCGCGGTGCTGTGGGAGCCCGATGTCTCGCGTGCTCTGGCCGATCCCGCCTACGTCAAGCTGATCGGCTCGGACGACACCGAGAAACTGATCGTCGACGTGCTGCTGGCCTCGCGTCGGGTGCTGCAGGAGCGCCCCGAACTGGTGCAGACAGTGCTCAAGCAGTACTTCGACAGCCTGCTGTACTACACCGAAGACAGTGCGGCCCTGCGCAAGGACGCCGCTGCGGCCAGTGGACTGCCAGCCGAGCAGGTCGACGCAATGCTGGGCGGAGTGCGCTGGGTGTCGCTGAACGAAAATGGTGCCGCGTGGTTCGGGATCTCGCCCGGCGGCGTGCCAACCGAAGAGGGACTGATCGAAGCGATGCGCTCGGCCACCTCGGTATTGATCGCCGCCGGCGATTTCAGTGCCGATCCGATTCCCGATGGCGATCCCTATCGGTTGACCAACCGGCAGCCGCTGTCGGCGCTGTACCTGGCCGACAGCGGTACTGCCATTGGCGGTACCGCAGTCGATGGCCTCGCGCGGGCGTTCAGCGCGCTCGATGATGCCGGCTGGGCGCGCCTGCGCGAGATCGGCACCCTGCGCATCGAGCCGATCGGTTTCGCGCGCGGCACCGCCAACCTCGACGAGCAAGGCGTCGCTGCACTGGCGGCGGTCGCCGAGCGTCTGTCGCACTATCCGAACTATCGGCTGGTGGTGAAGGGAAATACCGGCATCGACGGTGAGCCGCGCGCCAATCTGGAGCTGTCGCAGAAGCGCGCGCTGGCAGTCGTCGAGCACCTGATTGCCACCTATCGCATGGATGCCAACCGGATCCGCGGGCTCGGCTTCGGCGGCACCCAGCCGCTGTCGCGGCGCGAAGGCGAATCCGATCGCGCATTCGGCTACCGCCTGCCGCGGGTCGAATTGGCGCTGGTGTCGGAGCCGCTGTGAGCCGCCCATGAGCGAGCGCAAGTCTTCCAGCCCCGCCGATTTTTCGCCGCAGGCGGTGGCGCGTGCGGTGCTGCGCGAGACGCTGCAGAAGCCGTATGTTCTGTATCCGACCGCGGTCGGCATGCTGGGCGGACTGGCGGCCGTGCTGCTCGGTCCGAGTACGCTGTTTCTGGCGCCCGCTGCGGTTGGCCTCGCGCTCGGTGCGGGCAGCTGGATGGTCGACTACGCGCTGCGCCGCGATCGCCATGCGGCGGCATATCTGAAGCGCCTGCACGAGGCGATGGCCGGTCGTGTCGATGCCACGATCGCGCGCCTGCGGATCGAACTGACCCAGCTGGACTATCCGATCGGCCTGTCGCAGATGAACCAGCTCAAGCTGAAGTTCGAAGCGTTTCGAGAGCTGCTACGGCGCAAGCTCGATCCCGGCGAGATGACCTACGGGCGCTATCTGGGCATGGCCGAACAGGTGTTTCTCGGCGGGCTGGACAATCTGACCCGCATTTCCGATGCGCTGAAGTCGCTCGGTGCGATCGATCCGCAGCACATCGAGCGCCGCATGCGCGAGATCGATCGCGACGGCATCGAGTCCGCCGCGCAGGATCGCGAGAAGTCAGCGCTCGCCGAGCGCGCGGCACTGCTCGAGCGGCAGCGCTCGCTGGTCGACCGTCTGTTGGCAGAAAACGAGGCCGCCATGACCCGCATCGATCATGTGATGGCAGCCATCGGCGGCCTTGACACCTCGGCGGGCCATGCCAGCATGACCATGGAGTCGGCTATGGATGAGTTGCGCGTGCTCGCAGAGCGAGCCGGCGCCTACGCCGTGGACGCTTCCGAATCCCTCCCACCCCCGCGCGCGCCCGCGCGCGCGGCCGTCAGCGCCAAAGGAACCAGTCGATGAGTGCGCAAGCGCCCGCCCCGTCCCAATCGCAGTCGTTGCAGTACGCCGACGCCACGGCGCTGCGGCAGGAACTCGAACTCGGCGATCCGTCCGCGCTGGCAGCCGACGCGCAGCACGATCCCAAGCTCGCGCAGCAGGCCGAGGACGTCGTGGCGCGCATCCTCAAGGTCGATATCAACGACAGTGCCGCGCACCAGCAGACCCGTGGCGCGGTGGAGAACATGGGAGCCGAGCTGCAGAAAGAGGCCTCGCGCCGCAGCGCCATGCTCAAACAGCCGCTAAAGCAGCTGATGGAGCGCGGTGAAGACGGCGGTCAGGTCGCCAATACGCTGATCGACCTGAAGATGCAGGTCGAGGAGCTCGATCCCGCCAGGATCGATCTGGAAGCCGGCTGGTTCACCCGCGCACTGGGTCAGATCCCGGGCATCGGCTCGCCGCTCAAGCGCTATTTTTCGCGCTACGAAAGTGCGTCGACCACCATCGACGCGATCGTGCGCTCGCTGAAAGCCGGCCAGGACCAGCTCAAGCGCGACAACGTCACCCTTGCCGACGACCAGAAGGCGATGCGCGATCTGACCTTGAAGCTCGAGCGCGCGATCAAACTCGGCCTGCTGATCGACCAGCGCCTGCAGAAGGCGCTCGACCAGGAGATCGCCAGCGACGATCCGCGCTACAAGTTCATCGGCGAGGAGCTGCTGTTTCCGCTGCGCCAGCGCATCCAGGACCTGCAGCAGCAGTTGCTGGTCAACCAGCAGGGCTATCTCACCACCGAGCTTGTGATCCGCAACAACAAGGAACTGATCCGCGGCGTCAGTCGGGCGACCAATGTGACGGTCAGCGCCTTGCAGGTCGCAGTGACCTTGGCGCTGGCGCTTGCCAACCAGCGCATCGTGCTCGACAAGATCCAGGCGATCAGTGCCACCACCGACAATCTGCTGGCAGGAACCGCCGAGCGATTGAAGACGCAAGGCGTGGAGATCCACAAGCAGGCTTCGGGTACCCAGCTCAATATCGAGACGCTGAAAAAAGCCTTCGACGATATCCGCATCGCACTCGAGGATGTCTCGAACTATCGCCAGCAGGCCTTGCCGCAGATGGCGCAGAGCATCCTCGAGATGGATCAGCTGGCGTCCAAGACCGAAGAGCAGATCAAGCGCTTCGAACACGCCGGCAAGGTCAGTGGCGATTTTTCGATCGAGATCGTCGACTAGGCTGCACCAGCGTCCGTTGACGCGCGGGCGCTCCGCTTCGCGCGCGGCATCGCATCTTTCCACAGGAGGACATCACCATGCGTAGATTCCTTGCCACCGCAGCGATCGCCCTGTTCGGGCTCGCCGCATGCAGCCAGCAAAGCGCGCCGGCACCCGCACCCGCCGCGACACCGGCCCCACCTGTCGCCACGCCGGCGGAGAAGCCTGTCTTCAATGTGGCGTGGTCGCACTACACCGGCTGGGAGCCGTGGGGCTATGCCGACCATTCCGGTATCCTCAAGAAGTGGGCCGACAAGTACGGGATCGAGATCAAGCTGACCCTGGTCAACGACTACGTCGAATCGATCAACCTCTACACCGGCGGCAGGTTCGACGCCTGCGTGATGACCAACATGGATGCGTTGACGATCCCGGCGGTCGGCGGCATCGACTCGCAGGCGATCATCATCGGCGACTATTCCAACGGCAACGACGGCCTGCTGGCCAAGAACGCGACCAGCGTGGCCGAGCTCAAGGGCCGCAGCATCAATCTGGTCGAGCTGTCGGTCTCGCACTACCTGCTCGCCCGCGCACTCGATGCCAATGGTCTGAGCGAAAAGGACGTAACCCTGGTCAATACCTCGGACGCCGACATCGCCGCGGTGTTCACGTCCGATGCCAATGGTGCGGCGGTGACCTGGAATCCGCCGCTGATGCTGGCGCGCAAGGCACCCGGCGCGAACCTGCTGTTCGATTCATCGAAGATTCCGGGCGAGATCCTCGATTTGATGGTGGTGCGCAGCGCAGCGCCGGACAGCCTGAAGAAGGCGCTTGCCGGCGCGTGGTACGAGACACTTGCCCTGCTCACCGCAAGTGGCACGCAGACCGATGCGGCGCTGCTGTGGATGGCGCAGTCGTCGGGTGCCACGGTGGATGAGTTCAAGGCGCAGCTGGCCACCACCGCGATGTACTACACCGGTGCGGAAGGTGCGGCGTTCGCCGCCTCGCCCGAAGTCGGCGCCACGATGGACAAGGTGCGCCAGTTCACCTTCAGCAAGGGCTTGCTGGGACCCAATGCCGCATCGGCCGACGTGGTCGGTATCGAGCTCAACGACGGCAGCGTGCTCGGCAACAAGGACAACATCAAGCTGCGCTTCACCGCCAGCTACATGCAGCAGGCGGCGGACGGCACGCTGTGACGCAAACGCCGGCGCCGCGGCGCACGCCGCGGCTGTGGGGAATCCATGCGCGCCCGGGCACTGCCTGGGCGCGCATCCTCGCGGGCGTCCCGTTCGTGCTGCTGGCGCTGGGTTATTTCATCGCCTCCGATATCCGCCATCGCGAGAATCCCGACGACAAGCTGTTGCCGACCGCAGGTCAGATGGTCGCGGCCGTCGAACGCATGGCATTCACGCCCGAGCAGCGCTCGGGCAACTACGTGATGCTGCAGGACACGTTGTCGAGCCTGCGCCGACTGGCGCTGGGCATGCTGCTGGCCGCGGCCGCTGGCGCATGGGTTGGACTGAACATGGGACTGTTTCCCGGCATGCGCGCCGGCGGCAGCGCGTTCGTGACTTTCCTGTCGATGGTCCCGCCATTGGCGATCCTGCCAGTTCTTTTCATCAGTCTCGGTGTCGGTGAGGTGTCCAAGGTGGCGCTGATCTTCATCGGCGTGTTTCCGGTGATCGCGCGCGACATGTCCGGCACGGTGCTGCGCATGCCGCGCGAGCAGGTCACCAAGGCATTGACGCTCGGGGCGTCGCAGTTCGCACTGGTCTATCGCGTGGTGCTGCCGCAATTGTGGCCGCGCCTGATCGAGGCGGTGCGGCTGTCGCTGGGTGCAGGCTGGCTGTTCCTGATCGCGGCCGAGGCGATCGCCTCGGCCGACGGGTTGGGCTATCGCATCTTCCTGGTGCGCCGCTATCTGGCGATGGACGTGATCATTCCCTACGTGCTGTGGATCACCGCGCTCGGTTTTGGCATCGACTGGCTGCTGCGCCAGACCCTGCGCTGGTTGTTCCCGTGGTACGTGGCCGGGGGCAAGACATGAGCGAAAGGCGCTTCCTGCTGGTACAGGACGTGTACAAGTCTTACGGGCCGCGGCGCATCCTCGACAATGTCGATGTGGCGGTCGACGCCGGTGAGCTGTGCGCGCTGGTAGGCCCCAGCGGCTGCGGCAAATCGACCCTGCTGCGCCTGATCCTCGGCGAAGAGGAGGCCGATAGCGGCCGGATCGAGATCGAGGGCACGCCGGTTGGACATCCGGATCCACGGCGCGGCATCGTGTTCCAGCGCTACTCGCTGTTTCCGCACCTGAGCGTGCTGCAGAACGTGATGTTGGGCCGCGAACTGGCCGAGCCGCTGCTGTCGCGCTGGCGGCGGCGCAAGGAATTCACCGAAGAGGCGATGCACTATCTCGAGCGCACGCGGCTGGCCGAGTCGGCGCACAAGTTCCCGCACGAGCTGTCCGGCGGCATGCAGCAGCGGGTCGCGATCGCGCAGGCACTGGTGCTGAAACCCAAGGTGCTGATGATGGATGAGCCCTTCGGCGCGCTCGACCCGGACACCCGCGAGCAGATGCAGCTGTTCCTGCTCGAGCTGTGGGAAGCGCAGCGCATGACGGTGTTCTTCGTCACCCATGATCTGGAAGAAGCCGTGTACCTGGGTACGCGCGTGCTGGTGCTTTCGCAGTACTACCAGGACGACCGCGGTGCAGTCGAAGGCGTCAATCGCGGGGCCAAGATCGTCGCCGACTACCAGCTGCCGCG
This sequence comes from Lysobacterales bacterium, assembly GCA_038249585.1. Classification (GTDB taxonomy): domain Bacteria; phylum Pseudomonadota; class Gammaproteobacteria; order Xanthomonadales; family Ahniellaceae; genus UBA4656. Next base: position 12,292 of record JBBSDI010000016.1, read on the forward strand.
CGGTATCGCCAACACCGCCAGCAAGCACGAACCGGAATTCGTGGAGCTGGTTGCGCGCATCCGCCAGGAGGGCTTCGATCCGGCCTACCGCCGCCACGTGCGCGAGTTCAACCTGCGCCATCCGGATTCATTTCGTACTCTCACGGCCGACGAACATCGCGAGTCCTGAGCAAGGGCGCGCAGCACCCGGGCCGAAGGGCCCTTGGGACACGCCAGAAACCTCGACAGCCTACAGATCGAGCAAACGCGCGCTCTCGAAACTGTCCGGATAGCGCCGCTTCTCGATCGCGAAGTAGGCGCGCAACAAATCGTCTTCGATGCCCAGTGCGCGACGCGCCTCGCGCAGCGGAAGCTCCGCCACCCGATCCAGATCGGTCTCGCTCAGCGCATCGCAGTCGGATACGAAACCCAGCCGCACCGCGTCGCGGAACACCCGCAGGTCGTCGTCGGTAAAGCGGTACTCGCGCGGGTAGAGGTACTTGCTGAAGAAGGCGAACAGGCGCTCCTCGGTCTGCGACACGCGGTCGGTGCTGCCCATCGTGAAACCGATCACGAAGGCCTCATCCTTGGGCAGCAGGCCGCGACCGAGCAGGATGTGCAATAGATCATGGGTGCGCAGGTCGACCGCGCCGTTGAACACATGGAATCCGGGAAGGTCGTAGCGCGGATTTTCGACCAGCTGCACGATGAAGGGCACGTCGTCCTGTTGCAGGCCCAGGCTCTGGATCCCGGCATGGGCCGCGCTCAGGCTGATCTCGGTGCGCGCCAACGGCACATGCCAGTGGCGCACGCGTTCCTGGATCGATTCACTCATGGGCGTTGTTCCGGGCGGGCGTGCGGCGATGATCGCGCAGCGCGAACGTATTCGGAAGGCCCGCAGCGTACCCGCGCCGAATCGGTAGTGCACAACGCAAAAGACCGCCGATTGGCGAGCTCCGTGATTCGAAAATGGTGCCCAAGAGAGGACTCGAACCTCCACGGGTCGCCCCGCTAGTACCTGAAACTAGTGCGTCTACCAATTCCGCCACCTGGGCAGGTGTTTCCAGCGCAGCGATGGCCTGCTGGAAGGTCGCGCAGATTAGCCGTGCCCCCCCACCTTGTCAATCTGAACGGCCCATGCGCGGCGCTTGCACTACCATGTTGCCCAGCGAACGCACTGGATTTCCATGAACAAACGCAATGGTCCGCCGAAGAAGCCGGCAATGCCGGGCAAAGCAGCCCCGTGGCTGCCCGATTTGCCCTCGCGCGCAGAGCGCAAGAAGCCGGTCGGCGGACTGCCGCCACCACCGCGGCCGGCCGCTGCCAGCAAGTCTGTTGTCGCGCGTGCGCAGCCCGGTGGTGGCCGCTCGAAGGCAGCCCGCACGCAACAGCCGGTGGCAGCCAGCGCGCCGGCGCCACGCCCACAACCGCGGCCGGTCGTGCGTGGGGCGATCGACGATCCCTTCGCAACCCGCGAGGCGCAGCGTTACGAGCAGCCGATCGCCAGTCGCGAAGCGATCATCACTTTCCTCGCCGAACGCACCGAACTGCTGACCGCCGAGCGTATCGCGCAGGAACTGCAGCTGACCGCGCCGGATCGCTTCGACGCGCTGACCAAGCGACTGTCGGCGATGGTGCGCGATGGTCAGCTGCTGGTGAACCGCCGCGGTGGCTATGGCGTGGCGCGCAAGCTCGATCTCATCGCTGGCGAGGTGATCGCCAACGCCGAAGGCTACGGCTTCCTGCGCCCCGACGACGGCCACGACGATCTGTTCCTGTCGCCAGCGCAGATGCGTCAGGTGCTGCATGGCGATCGCGTGCTGGCAAGCGTGGTTGGACTCGACCGCCGAGGGCGTCGCGAAGGTGCCATCGTCGAGGTGCTCGAACGGCGCTCGCCGCGGCTGGTCGGGCGCTATCAGGATCAAGGTGGCTTCGGGCTGGTGATTCCCGACGAGCGGCGCATCCATATCGACGTGTTGATCCCCGCCGGCAAGCAGGGCGACGCGCGCAGCGGCCAGATCGTGGTGTGCGAGATCACCGAGCCGCCGACCAAGGAGCGACCGCCGGTCGGCAAGGTGATCGCCGTACTCGGCGAGCGCCTGAGCGCATCGATCGCGGTGCAGATGGCCATCGAGAGCCACGGTTTGCCCCACGACTGGCCGGCAGCGGCCTTGGCAGTTGCAGCGGCAGTGGAGCCCGTGGTCACGGCAGCCGAGCGCGGCGGCCGCGAGGATCTGCGCACCCTGCCACTGGTCACCATCGACGGCGAGGATGCACGCGACTTCGACGACGCGGTGTATGCCGAGCCGCGTGGCAGTGGATTCCGCCTGGTGGTGGCGATCGCCGATGTCTCGCACTACGTGCGCGCCGGCAGCGCGCTCGACGCGGAGGCCTACAATCGCGCCACTTCGGTGTACTTCCCCGATTTCGTGGTGCCGATGCTGCCCGAGACCCTGTCCAACGGCATCTGCTCGCTGAACCCGAACGTCGAACGGCTGTGCATGGTGTGCGACATGCTGATCGACCACGATGGCGAGGTCGGCAGTGCGAAGTTCTATCCGGCGGTGATGCGCTCGCACGCCCGCCTGACCTACACCCAGGTGTGGCAGGCACTGGGCGAAAACGATTCCGAGGCGCGCTCCAGCATCGGCGTGTTGATGCCGCATCTGAACAATCTGTACCAGCTCTACCAGCTGCTCGCGCGCCAGCGCGCAAAACGCGGCGCAATCGAGTTCGACAGCCAGGAGTACCAGTTCAAGCTCGCACCGACCGGTGATGTGCTGGCAATGGGCGCCTACGAGCGCAACGATGCGCATCGGCTGATCGAGGAGTGCATGATCGCGGCCAACGTGCAGGCCGCGCTGTACCTGCAAGGCAAGCACATGCCAGCGCCCTATCGCGTGCATGCACCGCCGCCCGCGCACAAGTACGACGATCTGCTCGGTTTCCTCAAGGAGTTCCAGCTGCGCCTGCCGCCGCTGGACGAGCTCAAGCCGGGCGACTTCGCCGCGCTGATCCGCAAGGTGCGCAAGCGACCGGATTCCGCGCTGCTCGAATCGGTGTTGCTGCGCGCGCAGAGCATGGCGGTCTACCAGCCAACCAACGAGGGCCATTTCGGGCTCGCACTCGAAGCCTACGCGCACTTCACCTCGCCGATCCGCCGCTATCCCGACTTGCTGGTGCATCGTGCGATCCGGCATGCGATCGGCGGTGGCAAGCCGGCAGGCTATCTGTACGGCGAGGTCGAGATGGAGACCCTCGCGGCGCATTGTTCGAAATGCGAGCGTCGCGCCGACGACGCCGAGCGCGATGTCGACGAGCGCTACAAGTGCGCTTGGATGGAAAAACACATCGGCAGCGAGTTCGACGGCACCGTGTCCGGGGTCACCTCGTTCGGACTGTTCATCGAGCTGAAAGCCTCGCGCGTGAATGGCCTGGTCCACGTCACCCAGTTGCCCAACGACTACTACCACTTCGACGCGCGGCAGCAACTGCTGACCGGCGAGAAGCGCGGCATGAAGTTCCGTCTCGGCGATTCCGTGCGGGTGCTGGTGCTGCGCGCCAGCCTCGAGGATCGCAAGATCGATTTTCGCCTCGTCGAGCCGCCGCGCGCGCCCAAGAGCGGCGCGCCAGAGGCGCCCGCAGCGGCGGCAGCGGTAACCGATCAGGCCCGCAAGCGCGGCCCACGCAAGCCCAAGAGCGCCTGATGAAGCCAAGCGATCTGCTGGTCGGCATCCACGCCGTCGAATCCGCGCTGCGCCACGATGCCTCCAGCATCGTCGAGGTGCTGGTCGAGCAGGGTGCCGGCAAGCGGGTCAAGGAACTGGTCGATGCTGCGCGCGAAGCGGGGGTGGCGATCCACACCCGCCCGCTGGACTTCCTCGACAAGGCCACCGGCGGTGCGCGCCACCAGGGCGTGATCGCGCGCTGGACGCCACCGGCGGAACTTGCCGAAGCCGAGCTGCCGAAACTGGTCGAGGCGGCCGGTGCACAAGCGCTCGTACTGATCCTCGATGGCGTGCAGGATCCGCACAATCTCGGTGCCTGCCTGCGCTCGGCGGAAGCCGCTGGCGTGACCGCGGTGGTGATGCCGCGCGACCGTGCGGTCGGCATCACGCCCACCGTGCGCACCGCATCGGCCGGAGCCGCAGATCGGGTGCCGGTGGTACGGGTAACCAATCTTGCGCGCAGCATCGAGGTGCTCAAGTCCGCTGGTGTATGGATCACCGGACTGGCAGGCGAGGGCAGCAGCAGCCTGTATGCCGTCGACTTCAAGGGCCCGGTTGGTCTGGCGGTCGGCGGCGAGAGCGACGGCCTGCGTCGGCTCACCCGCGACCTGTGCGATCACGTCGCGAAGATCCCGATGCGTGGCGACGTGGAAAGCCTCAACGTCTCGGTCGCCACCGGCATCGCATTGTTCGAGGTGTTGCGCCAGCGCGGTAGTGCGTGACCGTCCACTGGTCGGATCTGGTGGGCATCGCCGGCGTGATCCTGGTGCTGCTGGCCTATCTGCTGCTGCAGACCGAAAAACTGGCCAGTACTGCGGCCTGGTATTCGCTGCTCAATCTGCTCGGCTCACTGGCCATTCTGGTTTCGCTGACCCACGCGTTCAACCTGTCCTCACTGGTGATCCAGATTGCGTGGATCGCGATCAGCATCTACGGCCTGCGGCGCGCCTGGCGGGCGCGTCGCGCGGCGTGAGCCAAGCTTGGTGGGTGCGCGGTTGAGCGGGCACCCACGCTGCATCGCGCCTCAAAAGAACCGCACGATCCGCTGACGTCGACCATCCGGCAGTACCAGGGTGGCGCTGCGCGGCGTGTCGAATTCGATCACCAGCGCGCCGACGTTGCCATTGACCAGGCGATTGGGCTGATACGGCCCGGTCAGGGTTTGCCCGCCGGCGAATTCCAGCCAGCGCGTACTGAAATTGTTCAGCTGTGCATTCAGTGCGCTCACCCCGAGGTACCAGGTGGGTTCGCCCGCGGCATCGTACATGTAGCCGGCGAGAAACACCTGGTCGTCCTGGATGTCGATTACATAGCCACGACCGTTTTCTTCGGGCGCCCACCAGAAGCCTGCCTCCGGTGCGCCGATCCGCGGCGGCAGCAGCGCGCCATCCGAGCGCAACGAGGCGCGCTCCAGCAGCACCCAGCCGCCGGGCCAGTTGAGCACCATGCTGCGCTCGCTGGTGGCGATCGCCTCGATGGTTCCGAGGTTGATTGCCGGCTGTGGAGCAGAATACGGGCCGGTGAGCGTTTGCCCGCCGCGTTGCGTAATCAGCGGCGATTCAAGGCGCGATTGCACCAGCGCGCCGGCGGCCAGCGACCAGGTCGCGCGTCCGTTCGCTGCGTAGTAGTACGCGCTGATGGCGAGCAAATCGCCGTTGGTCTCGATCACGAAGCCGCGCCCGGCCTCGAACGGATTCCAGTACGCACCGGACTGCGGTCGCACGGCCACCGGGCGCACGTTGACCGCTTCGAAAAAGCGCTGCAAGCCGGCGATATCGTTTGCAGTCAGGTTGTTGCGCAGAAAGCGCATCGAACTGACCGAATTGATCGCATCGGAAACACCGGTCGGCGTCAGCGCGGCGCGGCGAAAGTTATCCGCGCTGGGATTGGTGCCATGGCAGTTGGTGCAGATGCCGCCGAACAGGCGCTGACCTGTCAGGGCATCGGCCTGTGCCCAACACGGCGTGCCAATGGTCGACGCCACCAGCAGGCCGAGAAAAAGCAGGCCGGACAACTGGTTGTGACTTCGCATGCTCCGCACTCCTGGTGAGCGGTGGATTAATGGGGTGATGCGCCTACCCGGACGGCAGCGCGTTCATCCACGCGTCGTCCGAGCCCTCGTTGATCCCCTCGAACAGGAAGGTCGACAGGTAGCGCTCCCCGGTATCGGGCAGCACGGTTAGGATTACATCTCCATGTTGCGCTTTTTGTTGCGCCAGATGAACGGCTGCGGCAAACGCACCGCCGGAGGAAATCCCGCAGAAGATTCCCTCCTTCTCGGCCAGGGCGCGCGCGGTATCGCGCGATTCCTCGTCGGTGACCGGGATGTTCAGATCGAAGACCTCGCGATCGAGCACCGCAGGGATGAAGTTCGGGGTCCAGCCCTGGATCTTGTGCGGGCTCCACTCCTTGCCCGCCAGCAGCGCCGCACCTGCAGGCTCGGTGGTCACGATCTTGACTTCGGGTCGCGCCAGCTTGAGCATCTGCCCGGCCCCCGTCATGGTCCCGCCGGTACCCCACCCGGCCACGAACCAGTCCAGCCGTCGGCCGGCGAAGTCGAGCAGGATCTCGGGCCCGGTGGTGCTCCGGTGGTAGGCGGGATTGGCCGGATTGTCGAACTGCTGGGCCAGAAACGCGCCGTGCTGGTGCGCGAAAGCCTCGGCACGCTGCACCATCCCGGTTCCGCGCTCGGCCGCCGGCGTGAGAATCACCTTGGCGCCGAGCGCGCGCATGATCTTGCGGCGCTCGATCGAGAACGTCTCGACCATGAACGATACGAAGGGATAGCCCTTCGCCGCGCAGACCATCGCCAGCGCGATGCCGGTGTTGCCCGAGGTCGCTTCCACCACCATCTGTCCGGGCTTGATCGCGCCGCGTGCTTCGGCATCGAGGATGATGCCGAGTGCCAGACGGTCCTTGACCGACGACATCGGGTTGAACGCCTCGAGCTTTACGTACATCTCGATGCCCGGTGGTGCGAGCCGGTTGATGCGCACGATGGGGGTGCGGCCGATGGTGTCGAGGATGGAGTCGTGGATCATGGGGTTTGTATCCGGTCGTGCTATCGAGTATGACGAAGAATTTCGTTGCTTGCAGTGGATTCGTTTGCCGATGCTGTTTCACAGCCGAGCTGTTGTTCAGCTGCGGTGGAAACAGGGCGGTTTCGTGCCGCTGCTGCGGCTCGCGTTGCTTGTTTCTTCAGAGCCGAGCTCTGGTTTCTCTGCGGTGGAAACAAAGCGGTTTTGTGCCGCTGGCTCGGGTCGGGTTACTTGTTTTTCAGAGCCGAGCGCTTGCTTTTCTGCGGCAAGAAACCGCTTTTTTCCTTGCCTCATAAAACAAGAACCCGGCTTTGAAGAAACAAGCGTCACACCGCGCAGAATGAGCGCAAAATCACCGTTAATCTTGCCAAAATAACCAACAAGTAGATCCTGCAAAACACAATCACCGCAACGCGAAGTTGAGAAAACTCAACCCCCGCCGCCGTCAGGCGCAACCACAACCCCCAACGTCTTGACCAGAAACGCATACTCGTCCGCCCGCTCCTCGATGATCTTGCTGGTCGGCTTGCCCGCACCGTGCCCCGCGCGCGTCTCGACCCGGATCAGCATCGGCCGGTCGCCCGCGTATGCGGCCTGCAGCGCCGCGGCAAACTTGAAACTGTGCGCGGGAAACACGCGATCGTCGCGATCGGCGGTGGTGATCAGGGTCGGTGGGTATTCGACACCGGGGCGGATGTTGTGCAGCGGCGAGTAGGCGTACAGGGCCTTGAACTCGTCGGCATTCTTCACCGAGCCGTAGTCGGACTCCCACGCCCAGCCGATGGTGAACTCGCGGAAGCGCAGCATGTCGAGCACGCCGACCGCAGGCAGCGCGGCGCCGAACAGTTCGGGACGCTGCAACATGGTGGCGGCAACCAGCAGGCCGCCATTGGAGCGACCGCTGATCGCCAGCTTCGGGGCGCTGGTCCATTTTTCCGCGATCAGGTATTCCGCGGCGGCTGCGAAATCGTCGAACACGTTCTGCTTGAGCGTGCGGGTGCCGGCCTGATGCCAGGCGCGGCCATACTCGCCGCCACCGCGCAGGTTGGCCACCGCATACACGCCGCCCAGTTCCAGCCACGCGATGGTGGAGGCATTGAACGTCGGCGTGACCGCGATGTTGAAGCCGCCATAGCCATACAGGATCGTGGGATTGCTGCCATCGCGCGGCGCGCCGCGTTCTGCGGTGATGAACAGCGGAATGCGGGTGCCGTCCTTGCTGGTGTAGAACACCTGCCGGGTCTCGAATCGATCGGAATCGAAGGCGGTCTTCGGCGCGCGGAACGACGCCACGGCACCTCGCTTGGAGTCGTAGTGATAAATCGTGCCGGGCGTGGTGAAGCTCGAATAGGTGAAGAAGGTCTCACTCGACTTGGCGCTGCCGTCGAAGCCGCTCGCGGTACCGAGTCCGGGCAGCGGGATCTCGCGTAGACGTTTGCCCTTGAGGTCGTACACCTGAACCTGGCTGCGCGCATCGCGCAGCCGTTGGACGATCAGCTGCCGATTGACCACATTGGCCGCCTGCAGGGTGGCCTTGCCTTCCGGCACTACCTCGCGCCACTGCTGCTTTTCCGGCTTGCCCGGATCGATCGCCACGATCCGCGAACGCTCGGCACCATCATCGGTGCGCACGAAGAAGCGACTGTCGGCGGCGCCGACAAAATCGTAAGTGGCCTCGAAAGTCGAGACCAGTTCCTGCATGGGCGCATCGGGCTTGCGCAGGTCCTTTGCAAACAGCAGGTTGCGCTCGTCGGTGCCCTGGGTCACCGTGACCACGAGGAAGGCGTCATCGTCGCTGACTTCGGCGCGGAATCCCCAGTCGGGCTGGTCGCCGCGTTCGTAGACCAGCGTGTCCTGATCCTGCGTGGTGCCAACCTGGTGGAAGTACAGCTTCTGGAACTTGTTGACCGCCTTGAGCGCGTTCTCGCCTTCGGGTGCGTCGTAGCGGCTGTAATAAAAGCCGCTGCCATCGCCGCGCCACGCGATCGTGGTGAACTTGGCCCACTGGATTTCATCGACGAGATCGCTGCCGCTATCGACATCGCGCAGCTTGATCGTGCGCCAGTCCGAGCCGCCGTCGGACAGCGAATACGCGATTCGCTTGCCGTCGTCGCTGACCTGCCATTCGGCCAGCGCAATGGTGCCGTCGGGCGACAGCGCATTGGGATCGATCAGCAGGGTGGGCTCGCCCTTCAAGCCTTCCTGCCAGTACACCGGGGCCTGGTTCTGCAGCCCGTCGTTGCGGGTGTAGAAATAGCGCGTGCCACGCACCACCGGTACGCCATAGCGCTCGTAGTTCCAGAGTTCCGACAGCCTTGCCTTGATCTGCTCTCGACCCGGCGCATCGGCGATGAAGCGCTGGGTGAGCGCATTCTCCGCGTCGATCCAGGTCGCAAGCTCCGCGGCGTCGAGATCCTCCATCCAGCGATAGGGGTCGAACACCCGCGTGTCGAAGTAGTCGTCGACCTGGTCGACCGCAGGCGTGACCGGATAGTCGAATCCGCGCACCGGGGTGGCCGCGGCAGGTGCCGCAACGGATGCTGTGGCCGGTGCTGGCGCCGATGGTGCACAGGCAGCCAGCACGATGGCCAAGGGCAGGGCGTGCAGCAGTCGGCTCATGCGATTCTCCGCTATGCGAGATCGCCACCATGCCGCACTACGCTGCTTTTGGAAAGTGGACGAGGGCAGTGTCGCGGCGGGCCCGATCGCCGCTCAGCGCTCGATGGTGCCGGGCCCTTTGCCGAAGGCCTTCTCGTACTTGCCTTTGCCGACTTTGCGATACTGCGTGAAGCCGTGTTTTCCGGCGTGTTTTTCGCTCAGCCGATGCGCATCGCCGGCGACTACGGCCGCGGCCGAGATCACCCGGTGACAGGGCTGCCCGCAATCGGGGCAGGCCAGCAGTTCAGGCGCCGAGAGCGAGCGCAGCACCTCGAAGCGTCCAGTGCACTGCGCGCATGCGCCGCTATCCGGCTCGTACTCGTAGATCGGCATCTCAGGCGCTCAACGGCAGCGCGCTGGCGCCGCCCCAGGCATCGCTCAATGACTTCCAGCGATTGACGATGCGGCAGAACAGTTGCGCGGTGCGCTCGGCATCGTAGACCGCCGAGTGCGCCTCGTCGGCGTCCCACTCCA
>JBBSDI010000017.1:0-21896 GCA_038249585.1 Lysobacterales bacterium
AGCAGGCCGATCACGGTCTCCTCGTTCATCGCGTTGATCTTGGCGATGATGCGTGCGGGCTTGCCGGCCTTGGCGTGCGCGATCTCGCGTTCGATGCGGCTGAGCATCCCCTTGTGCAGGGTGAACGGCGACTGCAGCAGGCGCTTGAGCTTGATCAACGGACCCAAGCCCGACATCTGCTGGAACATGCGATTCACGTCCTCGCCGATTTCCGGATGCGCGGTGATCAGGCCGATGTCGGTATAGGCGCGCGCATTGCCGGCGTGGTAGTTGCCGGTCGACAGATGCGCATAGCGACGCAGCTTGCCGTTCTCGCGGCGCACGACCAGCAGCATCTTGCCGTGGGTCTTGTAGCCGACCACGCCGTAGACGACCTGCACGCCGGCCTCCTGCAGACGATTGGCCACCCCGATGTTGGCATCCTCGTCGAAGCGCGCGCGCAGTTCGATCACCACCGTCACGTCCTTGCCGTTGCGCGCTGCATCGCACAGCATTGCCACCAGCGGCGAGTCCTTGCCGGTGCGGTACAGGGTCTGCTTGATCGCCAGCACCTCCGGATCGACGCTTGACTGACGCACCAGGTCGAGCACGGTCACGAACGAATCGAAGGGATGGTGCAGCAGGATGTCGCCGGCACGTGCTGCATCGAACACGGTGGCGGCGGCCGCCAGCCGCGCCTGCACCCTGGGAACGAACGGCGGGAACTTCAGGTCGGCATGGTCGACCATGTCGTATACCGCGATCACGCGATTCAAATTGACCGGGCCATGGCACCGATACACATCGGTCTCTTCGAGCTCGAAGTTGTCGATCAGGAACTTCAGCACGGTCTTCGGGCAGGAGTCGGCCACTTCCAGGCGTACCGCCCGCGCGTAGCCGCGACCGATCAGTTCGTCCTTGAGCGCGCTGGCGAGGTTCTCGACTTCGTCTTCGTCGACCGCCAGCTCGGAATTGCGGGTTACCCGGAACTGGTAGCTGCCCTTGACCTGCATGCCCGGGAACAACTCGTCGACGAACTCGTGCAGGATTCCCGACAGGAACACGAACTCCTGCGACGTCGGGTCGCCGTCGAGGTGTGCGGGCAACTGGATGATGCGCGGCAGTGAGCGCGGCGCGCGCACCACCGCCATGTGGCCCTCGCGACCGAAAGCGTCCTTGCCCTTGAGCACGACAGCGAGATTCAGGGTCTTGTTGAGGATGCGCGGAAACGGATGCGCGGGATCCAAGCCCAGCGGCGACAGCACCGGCAGCACCTCGTCGCGGAAATATCCCTGCAGCCATTTGCGCTGCTTGGCATTCCATTCGTCGCGCATCAGCAGGTGGATGCCGGCTTTTTTCATCGCCGGCCGCAGGACCCGGTTCCAGCACTGGTACTGCTCGGTGACCAGATCCTGCGCGCGCACGCGGATCCGCGCCATCGCTGCGGCAGCGGTCAGTCCATCCGCTCCGGCCGGGGTCCCCAGCTGCTGCTGCTGGCGCACGCCCGCCACCCGGATCTCGAAGAACTCGTCGAGATTGGTGCATGAGATGCACAGATAGCGCAGGCGTTCGAGCAACGGGGTGTGCGGATCGCGCGCCTGCGCCAGCACGCGGAAGTTGAACTCCAGCTGTGACAGCTCGCGATTGATGAACAGCTGGCGATCCCTGGGCTTGATCATGGTCGTTCCGGTTGCGTGCTGATTATCGCCCGCGGCGGCGGCGTCGGGTGGCCGGTTGCCATCGGAGGGGCACTCACGGCTCTGTATCCTGCGCGGGAGACAATCCCATGGCGGCAGGGAAGATGCACGAAAAGGTGCTGCCGCGGCCCACTTCACTCTCGATTTCGAGGTGCGCGTGGTGCACATGCAGCGCATGCTTGACGATCGAAAGCCCCAGTCCGGTGCCACCGCTGCCGCGCGACCGACTGGTCGACACGCGATAGAAACGCTCGGTCACCCGCGGCAGGTGTTCGGCGGGGATGCCGTAGCCGGTATCGACCACCCGGAAGCGCAGACCCTCGGTGACCGCTTCCCAGTGGATGTGGATGCTGCCCTCGGGCGGCGTGTAGCGCACCGCATTGGTAACCAGATTGGAGAATGCGCTGTGCAGGTACTGGTTGGAGCCGCGCAGGTCGCGGTCGGACTCGAGATGGATCTTCACCGTATGGCGACCCTGTCCGAGCGCTTCGGCCTCGCGCTTGAGCGCGGCCAGCATCGGTCGCATCGCGACGCGGTCATCCGGCGGTTCCTGCTGCGCTTCGAGGCGCGACAGGGTGAGCAGGTCCTCGACGATCTGCGCCATCCGCCGCGACTGGTTGCGCAGATCGGCCAGCATCGGCGCCCACTGCGGCACCTCGTCGGGCTCGATCATGTCCAGGTAGCCGTGCAGCACGGTCAGCGGCGTGCGCAGCTCGTGCGAGACATTGGCCACGAAGTCGCGTCGCACCTGTTCGAGGCGCATCAGGTTACTGACATCGCGCACCACCAGCATCAGCTGGTCCTTTGCATACGGAATCAGGCGCAGCGACAGGCGCAGATTGTCGTCGTGTGGCGCGGGTACATCGACCAGCGGATCGACGTTGGGTCCCTCGATCAGCCATTTGCGCGCGGCCAGCGGCAGGAAATCGTCGACCAGCTTGCCGCGGTCGCGCGGTGCCGCGATCCGGATCAGGCGGCCGGCGCTCTCGTTGAACCAGATCACCCGACGCGAGCGGGCCAGCACGATAACGCCATCGGGAAGTGCCGCTGCGGCTTCGCGGAACGCGCGCAGCAGGGCGATCACGCGGCGCTTGCGTGAGCGCTCGGCGCGCAGCTTGCGATACACGAACTCGGCCAGGTCCGACCACACGCCGCGACCCTCGGGCGGCGCCGAACGGCGTCGCGAGCGCAGCCACTGCTGCATGCGATACAGGGTGTACAGCGACCAGACCGAGTAGCCGAACAGTGCTGCGAGCAGGGCCGGCATCGGATAGCCAATGGCCAGTCCGAGCAAGCCGGCGCCCGTGATCAGGACCAGAAAGCGTCCGATCGAGACCTGCCAGGCATGGTTGAACAGGAATTCCGGGCGCATGGGGAAACCGTTGCTGCCAAGCCGCCAGCCTAGCAGCCGTCGATTACTCCCGGCAGCGCGCCCGATGCATCAGTGTGCGAGGCTTCAGACCGTGGTCGAGAATCGATATCCGGAACCGCGCACGGTCTGGATCAGGCCATCGAGCACGAACGGCTCGAGGGTCTTGCGCAGCCGTCGGATATGTACGTCGACCGTGCGCTCCTCGACATACACGTTGCCACCCCACACGTGGTCGAGCAGTTGGCCGCGCGAGTACACGCGCTCCGCATGGGTCATGAAGAAATACAGCAGGCGGTATTCGGTCGGCCCGATCGGTACCGGCTTGTCGCCGGCGAATACGCGATGGGCGGGACCGTCGATGCGCAGCCCGCCGAGGTCGACCGTGCCCTGCTCGGTTTCGCTCTGGGTGCGGCGGATCACCGCCTTGATGCGGGCGACCAGCTCGCGGGTTGAGAAAGGCTTGACCACGTAGTCGTCGACGCCGGCTTCGAGCCCGCCGACGCGGTCGTTCTCCTCGCCGCGTGCGGTGAGCATGATGATCGGCACTTCGCGGGTCATGTCCTCGCGGCGCAGGCGTCGGGCGAACTCCAGGCCGCTCATGCCTGGCAGCATCCAGTCAAGCAGGATCAGGTCCGGCACGCGCGCCATGATGGCGTCCTGTGCTGCCCGCGTGTCGGCCGCATGCACCGGCTCCAGCCCGGCGCGACTGAGTGCGAAAGCCACCATGTCGCGGATGGCGGGCTCGTCTTCGACGATCAGGATCTGCTTCTGCACGGGCGCCCTGTGGGTCTTGCGGCCACGCTGGCCGCTTGCGACCGCCATTGCACTACAGATTTATTTCCAGCGCATGACAAGGCCGGCGGACCACGCCAAGCGGTCCTTTCAAACCTGGCCGGGCAGCATGCGCCGGCGCTGTTCCAGCGCCACCGGCGTGATCTGGGCGATACGCGCCTCGATGCGTGCGCGCTGGTAGTAGTCGACATCGGTTCGCCGCAACAGATTGCCCAGCTGCTGCAGGGCGTCATCGAAACGCCCGTTGAGCAGCGCGACCTCGGCATGCGCTTCGCCAGCGCGGATCTCGTCGCCGGCCAACTCGCAGGCGCGCGCGAAGGTGCGCTGCAGCAGCACCTCGTTGCCGGAGCCGGCCAGCAGCGGACGCAGCATTTCCACCGCGCGCCCGGCCGCTTGCGGTGAACCGCTGGCGACCAGCTGCTGGGCGTGCGCGATAGCCACCGCGCGGTTGCCAGGGAATTGCGCGGATAGTGCGGCAAGGCGCTGGCGGGCGAGCGGCGGGGTTCCAGCGGCATCCTCAGCCTCCGCCATCGCCAGTCCGAAGGCAGGCTGCTCCGGGTTCGCAGCGACCAGCGGCGCGAGGGTCTTGAGCGCGTCGCGTGGCTGGCCGGCACGGGTCTGCGCGAGACCCAATCCGTATTGCATGGCGACCGCATCGCCATCGCCGGCAGCGATCGTGCGCTGGTAGAACGCAATCAAGTCGCCCGGATTGGCCGAGCCGAGGACGCGCGCGCGTTCGCGAAAGCGCATGAAAGCGGGCGCATCCAGGGTCGCGGGTGGCGCCTTCGCGCGCATCTCGCGCAGCTGTTGCGCACGCAGCGCCTGGTCGTCGAGATTGCCGTAAAGTTCCAGCATGCTGCTGCGGCGGCCGGTGGCAGACGGCGGCGCGTAAAGCGCCAGCACGCCGGCGTCGGTGCTGACCGCCGGTGCTGCCGGCAGTTCGCGCGCGATGATCGCCGCGCGATCCTTGGCCTCGCTCACCCGCGTGGTGGTCACCGGATGGGTACGCAGGAATTCCGGCACACCTTCGCCCACGTTCGCGCGGGTGGCGCGACCCATGCGCCAGAAGAAGGTCGACATCGCATTCGGATCGAAGCCGGCCAGCGCGAGGGTCTGGATGCCGATCCGGTCGGCCTCGTACTCGTTGCCGCGGGTGAAATTGATCTGCTGCTGCTGCAGCAGCGCCGAGCCGCCGACGATCGCCGCCTGCGCGGCATCGCCACTGCCAGCGCCTTGCGCTGCGATCAAGGCCCCGACCATCGCCAGCATGATCGGCAGCGACGCCTTCTGCATGCTCTCGACCGCGCGCACGATGTGCCGCTGGGTAATGTGCGCGACCTCGTGCGCGAGCACCGCAGCCATCTCGGATTCGCTCTCGGCAGTGGAGATCAGGCCGGTGTTCATGCCCACGTAGCCGCCGGGCGCGGCGAAGGCGTTGATCTGCTCCGAGCGCACCACGAAGAAGGTGAAGCGCTGCTCCGGCCGCTCGCTTTGCGCGACCAGCCGATAGCCAATGGCGGCAAGGTAGTCGTCGAGCAGCGGATCGTCGGCGACCGCGTTGGCGGCACGCAGGCTGCGCATCATCTGCTCGCCGATCTGGCGCTCCTGGTCGGGCGACAGGATCGCGGCTGCCGAGGACCCGATGTCCGGCAGCTGCATTTCTTCCTGGGCACCGGCGGCGAGGCTGACGCTGGCAGCTAGAATGGCGAGCAGGAGACGCTTCACGATTGGATTCGCAGATTCCCGGATTCAGACCGCCGCCGGACTTCAGTCCGGATCGGCAATACGACGTTTCGACCCGCTAGTCTACGGCAAGTTCCGCACGCAACGGTTCAGGAATGGTTATTTCGCTGCTCGTGCTGTGTTCACCCGCGTCCGGTCAGGGCGCATCGTCTGCACTGCGTTTTGCGCGCGCGGCGGTTGCGGCCGGACATACGCTGCGCCAGGTGTTCTTTCACGCCGATGGTGTGATGGCGGTGCTGGCGGTCGAGGTGCCTGCCGATGAGCCTGATCTCGGTGCGGGCTGGGCGGCACTGGCGGCGGCCCACGGCGTGCCGCTGCTGGCCTGTGAAACCGCGCTGGCGCGACGGGGCCTGGATCGCCCCGCAGTGGCGACCGGCGCGGTCAAGATCGGCACGCTCGGGCAGTTCATGCTGGCCGTCGTCGACTCCGATCGCGTGCTTACCTTCGCCGACTGAGCCGCATGTCGCGCATCCTGCTGCTGTTCAGTCACGCCACCCACGATGGCTGGCGCGCGCGCGAGGGAGTCGACGCCGGGCTTGCCGCGCTGGCCTTCGAGCACGAATTGTCGCTGCTGTTCGTCGGCGCCGGAGTTTGCCTGCTGCGTCCCGGGGCGCAGGGAACGGAAGGCCTGCGCGACTGGGCTCCGGCCTTGCGCGGCCTCGCGGTGCATGGCGCCGAGCGGATCGGTGCCGACGCGGAAGCGCTCACCGCGCATGGGCTGCATGGTGCACCGCTGCGGCTGCACGCGTTGACACTGGATGCCGCGCAGCGCCGCGACTGGATTCGCAACGCCGATGTCGTCCTTGCGTTCTGAGCGCCGCACGCTGCACCTGGTGGTGCGTGCGCCGTGGGCCGGCGATGCACTGACGCGCGGGCTGCTGCATGCGCAGGCACACGATGCGATCGTGCTCGCGCAGGAAGCGGTAGCGGTCGCGTGCGCACACCGGGCGCCGGATCCGGCACTGCGCGATGCGCTGGCTGCGGGCAGGGTCCATGTGCTGGCCACCGATCTTGCCGCACGCGGTCTGGGTGGCGCTGCCCTGCACGAGGGTTGCCGGTTGCTCGACGATGCAGCGTGGGTGGCGCTGGTCGCGGCCTGCGATGCGTCGGTGACCTGGTATTGAACGCCGGCATCTCGATCGGCTACCGCGGTCGCGAGATCGCCCTCGACGCGCGCGGCTACCTGCGCTGCCTCGACGACTGGAGCGAGGGACTGGCCGAGCAGATGGCCGCAAGTGACGGCATCGCGCTCACGGCGGCCCACTGGGAGGTGCTGCGCTTCCTGCGCGATCACTACGCGCAGTTCCAGATCTCGCCGCCGATGCGGCTGCTGGTCCGCGCGCTGTCGGCGCGTATTGGCGCCGAGCGCGGAGCCAGTCGGACCCTGTATCGTCTGTTTCCTGACGGCCCCGCCAAGCAGGCGGTGCGCTATGCGGGACTGCCGCGCCCATTGAGTTGCATCTGATCGCCCCCATCTGCCCGCCATGGCCAAGATCGAGATCTACAGCACTGCCATTTGTCCGTACTGCGTGGCCGCCAAGACCTTGCTGGTCGAGCGCGGCGCGGGCACCTACGAAGAACATCGCATCGATCGCGACCCTGCGCGCTTCGCCGAGATGCGCACCCGCAGCGGCAACCGCCGCACCGTGCCGCAGATCTTCATCGGCGACAAGCACATCGGCGGCTACGACGATCTGGTCGCCTTGGATCGGGCCGGGGGCTTGCTGCCGTTACTGACTGCATGACTCTGCGCAGGCGGCAGTGCAGATCCCGCCGCCTCCCCCTGCGATCAGGAATTCCATGAACAAGACCATAGCGGTGATCCGCGGCGACGGTATCGGCCCGGAGATCATGCAGGTCACCCTGCGCGTGCTCGATGCGCTGCGCTGCGGTCTGCAGTACCAGTTCGTCGACGCCGGCATGGTCGCCTACGAACGCCATGGCGAGCTGTTGCCCACAGCGACCGTGGATGCGATCGCCAAACACCAGGTGGCATTGAAGAGCCCGCTGACCACGCCGGTCGGCGACGGCTTCTCGTCGATCAACGTCGCGCTGCGCAAGCGCTTCGACCTGTACGCCAACGTGCGGCCGGCGATTTCGTTTCCGGGCACCAAGGCGCGCTACGAGAACATCGACATCATCACCGTGCGCGAGAACACCGAGGGCGCCTACATCGGTGAAGGCCAGACCCTGTCGGCCGACGGCAATACTGCCATGTTGACCCAGCGCATCACCCGCCATGGCTCGGAACGCATCGTGCGCTATGCGTTTGAACTTGCGCGTCGGGTTGGACGGCGCAAGGTCACGGTGGTGCACAAGGCGAACATCCTCAAGAGCACGTCGGGACTGTTCCTGAAAGTCGCGCGCGAAGTCGCGGCGCACTATCCGGACCTTCAAACCCAGGAAATGATCGTCGACAACACCTGCATGCAACTGGTCATGAACCCGTGGCAGTTCGACGTGATCGTGACGACCAACCTGTTCGGCGACATCCTGTCCGATCTGTGCGCCGGACTGGTCGGCGGCCTCGGTCTCGCGCCGGGCGCCAACATCGGTGCCGAGGCGGCGATCTTCGAGGCGGTGCACGGGTCGGCGCCGGACATCGCCGGCCGCGGCCTTGCCAACCCCTGCGCGCTGTTGCTAGGCGCCTGCCAGATGCTCGACCACATTGGTCAGGCCGACAACGCGGCGCGCCTGCGGGTGGCGATCCGCGCCACCCTGGATGCGCGCGACCGGGTCACCCCGGATCTGGGCGGCACCGGATCGACCGACAGCCTTGCCGACGCGGTGATCTCGCGCCTGTAACTGCGCTTGCCAGCGGCATGCTTGGTTGTTGGCTGGCTGTGCACTGGACCGCTGCCGCCCCTGATGGCGCGGCTGCGGTGGCATGGCGACTACTGCTGCGCAGCAGGCTCGGTCAGCAGCGCGATCGGCACATCGCGCACGAAGGTGCCGCCCGAGGGGCCCCGATAGGTGATGGTCAGATTGGCACGATTGGGTGCGCCGCGATCGGTGGTCGGCGTGACCAGGTTCAGGGTGATGGTGCCGGCGGACTGATCCGATGCGGCGGGACTGGGCGTCGGGCAGGTGCGGCAGTATCCGTTGCGCTGGATCAGCGACAGCGTGGTCGGCGTAGTTGGCGTGGCACTGCTGAACAGCGCCCAGCGTCCATCGCCGTTGGCGTCCGGATAGAACAGCAGACCCGACAGCAGATTGTTGCCGCCTGCGCGGAAGCTGGCCAGATCGAAGCCCCAGCCGGACTGCACCGAGTTCCACGCGCCGGTGAAGTTCGGCGTTGCCACGGTACCGGGGCCGCTGGGCAGGATCGACTCCATGCACCAGTTCTTGTTGACATCGTTACCCAGCGACCAGGTCATCACCGCCAGCGGACTTGCGCTGCTGCGCGCAACACCATCGTTGCAGGCAGGCGCGAATTGCGCCTGGTTGAAGTCGAGACGGACCTGCCCGGAGGCTGCGACATCGACACTGGTTTCCGGCGTCTGCCCCGGGCGGAACTTGACCCGCAGCAGGCTCAGCCCGCTCGGATCGGTGGATGCCAGGAACACGCCATCGACAACCGGCCCTGAAGCCAGATACCACTCGGGATTGCCGGCCGCATCGTAGGTGTAGAACAGCATGTAGTAGATATTGCCGGTGACGCGACCGAAGCTGATGCCATGGTTGTCGCGCGTGCGATCGAAATACAGCGAGGGCCGCGGCAGGCTGTCGGTCGTCACGATGGTGTTCGCCGATGACCAGCCGAGTTCGCCGAGCATCGCGCCGGCGATGCCGAGCGTGCGCGGCGCGCCGGTGATCGATGGCAGCATCAGGCCGGCACTGACGCCGGTTCCGGTGACATGGCTCAGGGTCGAGCCCGGCTGCACCGGATTCGGCGCGAACAGGGTCACCAGATTGTCCGGTGGTGCATCGTCGCGACGCCCGTTGTCGACCGATGTGGTGGCCTCCACGCCGCTCCAGCGCAAGCCGGTGAACGAGGTCAGCGCGGTTGCGCGTTGCGCATCGGTGATCGAGGTGAAGGGACGCACGGACTGGTCTTCGCCGACGCTGACCACGTTGGCCGCGTAGATATCGTCGTAGCCTTGCAGCTTGGCGCCGATCGGTCGGTTCTGGTCGGCGATGTTGATCAAGCTGACAAAGCCCATGCCATGGGTCAGTTCGTGCAGACCGGTGGAGAGGAAATCGGTTTCGGTGGCCGGTGGCGGCTGTGGAACGAAGCCGTACCACCAGTTGCGCCCGCCGAGTACGGTCGCTTGGCCGATCTGGTTGTTGAAGGTGATGCGTGCCTCATAGGTCGAGTCGCACGGGCCGCCGATCAGCGCGCAGCTCGCCGCGCCGGCGAGCTTGGTGGTCGGAGTGCCGGTGTAGAAGGTCTGTGCGCGCGGCAGGAACGGCGCGCTGCCGAAGCCTGCGACCGCGAGGCTGCCGTCATCATCGCGAATCATCCGGGTTGCGCGCAGAAAGATGCTGCGCGGGCCGGCCGATGCGAGGACCGCGCCGTTCGCGGTACAGCGCAGGGTGTCGCTGCCTGGCGTGGACGGGTCGTCGCACAGGTTGTCCCAGCACGCCTTGATCCGGACCGGCACTGGACTGCGCAGCTGGGTGCTGAGCACGCGCGCGGCCTCCAGCACGGCGTTGCGGCGCTGCTGTCCGAGCGTGGTGCCAGTGTTGCCGCCGGCCGCAGGACGTGGGGTGCTGTCGTTCCACTCGCTGGTGCTGCAGGCACCGGCACCGTCGCTGCGACTGTCATCGAATACCACATTGACCGGCAGCGCGCCCGCTTCGGCGCCAGAGGCGGTTACGGTGATGCTGGTGGTGCTGGGCGTGCTGGCGAAGTTCAGCACCACGATGTACCAGCGCCCGGCACGCACCGGCTTGACGTTATAGCGGCCGATCGTGATCAGCTCGCTGTTTTCGGCGCTGATCGCCCAATAGTGCGCGCCTTCACTCAGATAGCTGATCGACAGCACATCGCCCGGACCGGTGCCCGGGAACTCACTGCCGTAGCGCACGAGCAGGTCGACATCGGTGCCGCCACTGATCGAGAAGCGCAGCTGTGCGGCATCGGCCGGCGCATCGAAGAAGAACGCATCGCTCAGCGCATTGCCGGCCAGATTGAAGCTGCGGGTCGCGCCGGAGGTGAGCGCAATGCTGGGCGCGGCATGCACGAGGGGAGCGCCAGCGAGCACCAGCACAACAGATTGCAGGAGACGACGGATCATCTCAGCGCTCCTGCCGTGCCGTGTCGCGCAGTTCCTCGAGCCATGCGCCATAGGCCGGATTCGTCTGCGATTCGCAACGGGTGACGATGCTGCCGTCGCTGGCGATGCTGGCACTGAGCACATTGACCTTGGGTGCCGGCTGTTGCGGCAGGTTTTTCAGCAGTGCGCGCGCTTTGGCTGGCGATTCCGCGAAAGCTCGCGACTGAATCTGCACGAAATCGGCCGAGCCTGCAGCTGCAGGTGCTGCCGCGACGGCGGCGAGCACGGCGACACAACCCACTGTCATGCGCTTGAACATCGCGAATCTCCTGGTGGGCGTGCGTCGACACCCTTGTCGAGCGCGAATTCTGGCACACACGGTGGTGAAGCTGTCGCTAGGCGCGGCGGCTGCGCCAGCCATGGTTCAGGATCGAAACGGTGCCAAGGCCCGGGCGGGTGGCGCTGCGCAACGCGCCGTGCACATAGTCGGCAGCGCGTTCGACGGCCTTGGATAGCGCAGTTCCGGCCGCCAGTTCGGCAGCGATCGCTGCCGACAGCGTGCAGCCGGTGCCGTGGCCTTCGATGCGCAGGCGCGGGTGTTGGATCTCAAGCCGTTGTCCCGACTGGTCGACAAACAGGTCGGTCACGGTGGCACCGGCAGCATGTCCGCCCTTGAGCAGCACCGCGGTGCTGCCCAATGCCAGCAGATCGTCGGCTGCGCGATCCAGTTCGCGGCGCCCGCTGATGCGTCGCGCAAGCAGCAGTTCGGCCTCGGGCAGGTTGGGCGTGAGCAGTGCCGCGCGTGGAATCAGACGTTTGCGCAACGCGCCGATCGCGTCGTCGCGCAGCAGGCGTGCGCCACTGGAGGCCACCATCACCGGGTCGAGCACGACCGGCGGCAGATCCACGCGATCCAGCGCGGCGGCGAGTGCGGCGATCGTTTGCCGGGTACCCAGCATGCCGATCTTGATCGCGCGAATGTCGAAGTCGTCGAACAGCGTCTCGATCTGGGCCCGCAGCATGCTGGCCGGGACCGCATGCACGGCGGCCACGGTACGGGTGTTCTGGGCGGTGATCGCGGTGATCGCGGTCAGGCCATGCACGCCATGCGCGGCAAAGGTCTTCAGATCGGCCTGGATCCCGGCCCCGCCCCCCGAATCCGAGCCGGCGATCGACAGGACCGAGGGCGGGCGAGGAATGACATGCGGGTGTTTTTCGGGCGACATGTTGTTTTCCTGCAACAAGCTTCGAAGTGCAACAGGCTCGAACCCGGCGCAATACCTTGTAAGGCTTGGCCCTCGTTGACAGGCTGTTGCGTATTTGCGAACCTGTCGCCCGAAGGCAACAGGGGTTGCCGAGTGCGCTGTGCGGGGATCGCGCTGCATCCATGAGTCAATCACATCATATCCGTGTCTGTGCCATCGCCCTGTCCGCGCTCGCGTGCAGCGGTGCGGTGCACGCCGATGCATCGCAATCGTTGGGCGCATGGCAACAGTATGCGCTGCGCGGAATCACGCCCGATTTCACCTGGGCGGATCGTCCCGCCGCAGCTGCCGTGGAGCCCACCTTGCTCGACGCGCTCAGCGCGCGTACCTCGCTGGTGCCCAAGGTGGCGCTGACGATGTCGGACGCGCAGCAGTCGCTGAGCATCTCCATCTCGCGCGCGCTCGCTGGCGATACGCCGCTGTTCGAAAGCGGCTCGCTGTCGGCGCAGCGATCTACCTCGGTAGGAGTCGGACTCGAGCGCACCCTGATAGCACCCTCGCTGACCCGCAATGTCAGCGACACCGCCGCCATCACCGCGGGCGTCGTGCTGGCCTACCAGCAGTTCGCCACGCGCGGCATCGGCGCTGGTGCGCTCGGTCAGGGCGACTCGGTGCTGCACACCGCCAGTTCCTATCTGGGCAGTTCCTACGGCAGCGGCGTGCGGCTGGCGCTCGATCAGTCGATCGGCGATTCGGTCGCGCTGCGCACTGCATACCAGTCGCGCGTCGACATGGCGCCGCTGCAGAACTATCGCGGTCTGTATTCGCGTCCCGGCGATTTCGACCTGCCGGCGGTCGCGAGTGCGGGCCTGAGCTGGAACAGCGGCGCCAACACGCTCGGATTGGGCGTCTCGCGCGTGATGTACAGCGAGATCGCCTCCTTCGCCAGCGCATCGCTGCCGATCCGCTTCCTCGGGCTGCTGGGCAACGGCACTTCGCCGGTGTTCAACTGGCGCGACCTGACTGTCTACAGCGTCGACTACAACTGGCAGCCGACCACGCAGTCGAGCATCGGGCTGCACTACAGCACGCGTCTGCAGCCGGAGCCGACCGCGCGCGATCTGCGCGACGCGCTATCCGACGAGTACACCGACAACAACATCGGTGTATCGCTGACCCAGCGCTTCAAGCGCATGGGCTCGCTGCGTTTTGCGGCCAGCTACGCACCGGCACAGTATTTCCTCGGCAACGCATCGTTCGGTAGTCGCAATGCGCGTGGCGAGCAGGTTGAGGTCGAGGCGGTGTGGGCCGTCCCGTTCTGATTGTTTTCTACAGGGCTTCAGGGTTATTTGCGGGGCTCCTCTGGAGCCCCGATTTTTTTGTGGGCCTGGCAGGCCGCTGGTTATCGGACGCATGCCTGCTGCGCAAAGCGCTTGCGATGCTGCCGTGTACGCACGGTCGGGTGACTGGCGTTGCAGCAAGACCCGGCACCCCCAACCGCAGCCCTCCCCCGTGAACGGGCAGCGGCGAGAGCGGGCATTCGCGGGTAACCAGCGTTGCGGCAAGCCCTGGCAGCCTCGCTACAGATTCTCCGAGGCAAAATCGGCCAGTCGGGAGCGTTCGCCGCGGCGCAGGGTGATGTGCGCTGAATGTTGCCAGGCTTTGAAGCGATCGACCGCGTACGTCAGGCCTGAAGTGGTCTCGGTCAGATACGGGGTATCGATCTGCTCGACGTTGCCAAGGCAGATCATCTTGGTGCCGGGACCTGCACGCGTGAGCAGCGTCTTCATCTGCTTCGGCGTCAGGTTCTGTGCTTCGTCGATGATCACGTAGCGCGACAGGAAGGTGCGGCCGCGCATGAAGTTCAATGAACGGATCTTGATTCGCGAAGCGAGCAGGTCGTTGGTCGCCGCGCGGCCCCACGAGCCGCCTTCCTGCGGATCGGCGAGCACCTCGAGGTTGTCGGTCAACGCGCCCATCCACGGCGTCATCTTTTCTTCCTCGGTGCCGGGCAGGAAGCCGATGTCCTCGCCCACCGAGACGGTGGCGCGGGTCATGATGATCTCGCGATAGCGCTGCTGGTCCATCACCTGTGCCAAGCCCGCGGCAAGCGCGAGCAGGGTCTTGCCGGTGCCTGCGGTGCCGAGCAGGGTAACGAAATCGACCTCGGGGTCCATCAGCAGGTTGAGCGCAAAGTTCTGCTCGCGATTGCGCGCGTGGATGCCCCACACCGAGTGGCTGCCGTTGATGTAGTCGTCGGGGATCTGCAGCGTGGCCTTGCCGCCGGCGATGCGCAGCACGCGAAACTCCGGCTCGTTCTCGCCGGGCAGGTACAGGCACTGGTGCGGGTGCCATTGTTCGTCCTTGCGCATCTTCACCTCGTAGAAGGTGCGCCCGCGCTCCGACCAGGAGCGCACCTCCGGATGCCGATCCCAGAACTTCGCCGGCAGTTCACTGTGGCCGGCATACAGCAGGCTGAAATCGTCGAGCGCACGGTCGTTTTCGTAGTCTTCCGCCTGCACGCCGTAGATGCTGGCCTTGATCCGCAGGTTGATGTCCTTGGACACCAGGATCACCGGCGTCTTCGGCTGCGCATCGCGCAGTTGCAAGATCGCGGCGAGGATGCGGTTGTCCGGCACCCGCCCATCGGCGTTGGCCGGCTGTACGGTGTGGGTCTGGAACTGGAACAGCAGGCGACCGATCTGGCTGCCGCGACCCAGGCGCAGATCCTTCGGTCGGATCAACTTCAGGCCCCGCTCGATGCTGTCGGTGCCGTTGACCTCGATCAGTTCGTTGATGAAGCGGCTGACCTGGCGGGCATTGCGCGAGACTTCCGAGTTGCCCTTCTTGGCGTGATCGAGTTCCTCCAGCACGGTCATCGGCACGAACACGTCGTGCTCTTCGAAGCGGAACAGCGAGGTCGGATCGTGCATGAGCACATTGGTGTCGAGCACGTAAACGCGCTTGCCGGCAGACATCATGCGGGATGGTCCTTGCACAGGGAGGATGCAGTCAGGTGGCCCGCAGCTGGCGGGACTGGATCGCGCAGACACGCTGCAAAAACGTGTGGGTCGCGCAGGCGCCGGCTCACGCGCAACACCGGGCGGGCGGGCAGGGTACGGACAGGCCGTTGGGCGGGGAATTGTTCAGGGCCGGATCGCGCTCAGTACTTCATCGGGTCCATGATCGCATCCAGGTTCTGCGCATCGCAGAACTCGAGGAAGTCGTCGCGCAGCGCCGCGATATGGGTCTTGGCCGGAATGCCGACCGTGATCTGCGCGCTGAACATGTCAGCACCCGTCTGCATCGCGCGGTAGCGGCTGGATGCGAGCTGCTCGATCGCGATGCCGCGGGTCGCGAAGAATTCGGCCAGCTGGAACAGCACGCCGGGGCGGTCGGCGGCGACCACCTCGACGACGTAGGGCATCAGGCTGGACTGCGGCTCGCGCGAACCGGTGCGCTTGATGGCGACCTTGAGGTTGTCCTCGCGCTCCAGTCGCGCCACCCCGGATTCGAGCTTGGCGATCGCGTCCCACGGCCCTACCGCCAGCAGTGCGACCACTACCTCGAGTCCAAGGCAGGACACGCGGGCCTCGACCACGCTGCAGCCGCACTCGTTGATGCGGCGGGTCAGTGGCAACAGCGCCGCGTCCGGTTGCGACACCGTGGCGACCAGCAGGACTGCATTTTCGTTCGCGGTGGGTTTGGTCACGACTGCTCGCTGAATGGCGGCTGCACGATACAGCGCCGCCCCCATTGTGCAACCTGCGGATGGCCAGCGGAATACTTGTCACCCTGACGATGCCACTATTACCATGCGCGCTGTGCCTCGCACCGGCCCGCCCGCTTGAAATTCCACGGCAGCATCTGCGCGATCGTCACGCCCTTCGACGCACGCGGCGCGCTCGACCTCGACGGTTTCGGCCGCCTGCTCGACCTGCACGTGGCTGCGGGTACGGGCGGCGTGGTGGTCGGTGGCTCAACCGGAGAATCGGCGTCGATCGACGAAACCGAACTCGTTGAACTGCTCGAGTTCGCCATTGCGCGGGTTGCCGGGCGCCTGCAGGTGATTGCCGGCTGCGGTGCAGCCGCAACCCGCAATGCGCTCAGGCTGATGCACGCCGCACACGGCGCGGGCGCTGCGGCAGCGTTGGTCGTCACGCCCTACTACCTGCGACCGACCCAGGAAGGCCTCTACCGCCACTTCGCGCTGCTTGCCGACGAGGGACGGCTGCCACTGCTGCTGTACAACGTGCCCGCGCGCACCGGCTGCGACCTGCTGCCGGAAACCGTCGCGCGACTGGTTGGCCATGGCCTGGTAGCCGGGGTCAAGGAAGCGCGGCCGGAACCCGAGCGCATGCAGGCGCTGCTGGCGTTGCGCAAGCCTGGCTTCTCGGTCCTCAGCGGCGATGATCCGACCGCGGTGCGCGCCCTGCTGGAGGGTGCCGACGGCGTGATCTCGGTCATCGCCAATGTGTGCCCCGGCCCGTTCCGCGAACTGGTCGCGCTGGCGATGGCCGGCCGCACTGCCGAAGCGCTGGCGCTGGATGCGCAGTTCGCGCCGTTGTACCGTGGCACGGGTCTGGAGTCGAACCCGATTCCTGCCAAGTGGATCCTGCATCGTCTGGGCCTGATCGAACCGGTGCTGCGGCTGCCTCTGGTCGTGTTGTCCGAATCCCGGCGTGACGAGGCGGAAGCCTGCGTGACCCTTATTCGCGCCCTGCAAGCGCGCCATCCCGTGCCGGTCGGCAACCGCGCGGCTTAGCCGCACAGCGTCCGATCCTTCGATTCCGGAGATTTCCGATGTCCCAGTTCGCTATCCGACTCGTGTTCGTTGCTGCTGCTGCCCTGCTGCTGGGGGGCTGCTCGCTGTTTGGTGGCCGCAGCAGCTACGAGGAGGCCGAAGAAACCCGCCCGCTGGAAATTCCGCCCGGTCTGGATTCGCCCGCCGCCAACGCCACCATGTCGATGCCCAGTGTCGACGGTGCGCCATCGGCATCGCCGTCGGCAGTTGGCAGCGTGCCGCAGTCGATCACCGCCGGCGCCGACAGCAGTCTGGCGCTCGGCGATTCGGTGGCCGGCGCCTGGCGCCGCATCGGTCTTGCGCTGGAGCGCTCCGGCGTGGCCGAGGTGGTCTCGCGCGACGAGACGGCAGCGACCTTCACGCTTTCCGGCACCAGCGTGGCAGAGTCCAAGCCCGAAGGCGGATTCTTCAAGCGGCTGTTCACCCGCGATTCGCCGCAGACCAGCGGCACGATCACGCGCGTGGTGCGCGTGGTGGCCGATGGCAGCGGCAGCGTGGTGCGGGTGGAAGATGCCGATGGCGCGAGCACCGACGACGAGTTCTCGCGCCGCGTGATCGCAGCGATTCGCCAGCGTCTGGGCTGAGGACTCACGCACCGCGGCCAGGCGACAGGTTGCATGCGCGCCTGATGGCGCGCTGGCAGCCTGGCTTCCAGCCGTGCCAGTGCACAGCCAGTACCGCATCGCTCAGCGCTGCAGCAGCGCCAGCTTGCCGTCCTTGCCTTCCCATTCCTTGGCATCGGCCGGAGCTTCCTTGCGCTCGGAGATCACCGGCCAGGCCTTGGCCAGATCGGCATTGAGGGCGACGAAGTCCTCTTGGCCTGCGGGCACGTCGTCCTCGGGATAGATCGCGGTGACCGGGCACTCCGGCTCGCACAGGGTGCAATCGATGCACTCATCCGGATCGATCACCAGGAAATTCGGACCTTCGTGAAAGCAATCAACCGGGCACACCTCGACGCAATCGGTGTACTTGCACTTGATGCAGTTCTCGATGACGACGAACGTCATGGGGCGATGTCTCCGGTGCGGGTGGTGGCGCCGGGAAAGACCCGACGTGAACGATGATGGTGCTCCCTACGAGGTTCGAACTCGTGTTCCCGCCTTGAGAGGGCAGTGTCCTGGGCCGCTAGACGAAGGGAGCGTCACTTGAGGTCCCTGAAACAGGGCGCGTAGTATATCGGGTTTTGATCGGCCTACAATCCACGGGTGGTCTGCGGACCGCACGCGGTATCCCGATAGCTGCCCCCATGGTGACCGACATTCCCGCTCCGAAGCCAGCCAAACGCAGCTTGCCCCAGGTTCGCGTGATCCCGCGCGAACAGCATGGGGTGTCGCGCAAGAACATCAGTCCCAATGCGCTGCGCGTGCTCTACAAGCTCAAGGAAGGCGGCTTCGCGGCCTACCTGGTCGGCGGTGCGGTGCGCGACTTGCTGCTCGGCGGCAGTCCCAAGGACTTCGACGTGGCCACCGACGCCACGCCCGAACAGGTCAAGCAACTGTTCCGCAACTGTCGCCTGATCGGCCGTCGCTTCCGGCTCGCGCACGTGGTGTTCGGCGGCGAGATCATCGAGGTGGCGACCTTTCGTGCGCTCGGCGACGACGGCACCGGCGACCGCGAGATGGTCGACGGCCGGATCGTGCGCGACAACGTCTACGGCACCATCGAAGAAGACGCGGTGCGCCGCGACTTCACCGCCAATGCGCTGTACTACGCGATCGAAGACTTCAGCGTGCGCGACTACGCCGATGGCTTCGAGGACATCCGCCACCGCACGCTGCGCCTGATCGGCGATCCCGAACAGCGCTATCGCGAGGATCCGGTGCGCATGCTGCGCGCGGTGCGGCTCGCCGCCAAGCTGGGCTTTCGCATCGACGATGCCGCGTGGATGGCGATCGCGGAGCTGGCGCCGCTGATCGGCGAGGCCGCGCCGGCACGCTTGTTCGATGAAATGCTCAAGCTTTTTCTCGGTGGCCACGCCTACGAAAGCTTGCGCTGGCTGGAAGCCTCCGGCCTGCTGCGCGAACTGCTGCCGGCAACCGCGGCGGCGATCGAGGAGCACGGCGGCGAGGAAATGCCGCGCATGATGGAAGCCGCGCTCAAGAGCACCGATCTGCGCCTGACCGAAGGCCGCTCGGTGACGCCGGCGTTCCTGCTCGCGGTGCTGCTGTGGCCGGCTGCGCGCGTAGCGCATGCAGCAGAAGTGGCACGCGGTACTGAGCCGCTGCTGGCCTGGAGCCGTGCGTCCGATCACGTGGTGCGCACACAGGCCGCGCGGATCGCCGTGCCGCGCCGCTACACGCTGCCGATCGAAGAGATCTGGACCCTGCAGACGCGGCTGGAACTGTCGATGCGCAAGCGCACCTCGCGCCTGCTGGCGCATCCGCGCTTTCGTGCCGCCTACGACTTCCTGTGCGTGCGCGCACTCGACGAACCCTCGCTCAAGGAGCTGGCCGACTTCTGGACCCGCGCGCAGGTCGGCACCGCACAGGAAGTCGCGCCCGATGCGGCCTCTGTCGATGATGTCGCCGAGCCCGCGCCGAAGACGCGTCGCCGCCGTCGGCGTCGCCCCGGTGCGCCGGCCGCTGCCCCCGATGGGGCCTGAGGCGAACTGGCGCGGCGGCATCTACATCGGACTGGGCGCCAATCTGGGTGACCCGATCGCGCAACTGCGCGCAGCCCTGCTCGCCCTCGACGCAGATCCCGACATCCGGGTGACGGCGATATCGAGTCTGTATCGCACGCCACCCTGGGGTCCGGTCGCGCAGGCGCCGTTCGTCAACGCGGTGGCAGCGCTTGAGATCCTGATCGATGCGCCCGCGCTGGTTGCGCGTCTGCTCGAGGTCGAACGTGCCGGCGGTCGCACCCGTAGCGCGCAGCGCTGGGGTCCGCGAGCGATCGACCTCGACCTGCTGCTCGACGGCGCGCTGTCGCTCGATCTGCCCGGCTGCCGGGTGCCGCATCCGCGCCTGCACGAGCGTGCCTTCGTGCTGGTGCCATTGGCCGAGATAGCGGCGGATGTCATGGTGCCCGGCCACGGATCGGTCGCTGAATGCCTGCAACGCCTGCCGTCGGCCGAGCGCGAATCCGCGCAGCCGATCGGTGCGCTTGCACTCGAACCCTGAGGCCGCGAACAATGCGAATCCGCGCGAGGTCAGCATGAGCTACGTACAAACCGATCCCGGCTCCCCTGTGCCGGTGTTCACCGTGGCGAGCCTGATGCTGCGCAAGCGCGGCGGCCCGAAGCTCGCGATGCTGACCGCCTACGATGCCAGCATTGCGCGTGCTGCCGAGCAGGCCGGCATCGACATCCTGCTGGTCGGCGATTCGCTGGGCATGGTGGTGCAAGGACATGCGAGCACGCTGCCGGTGCGGATCGACGATGTGGTCTATCACTGCGCGGCCGTCGCGCGGGTCACCCGGCGTGCGCTGGTGATGGCCGATATGCCCTTCGCCAGCGCGCCGGATCCGGCCACCGCATTCCGCAACGCCGCGCGTCTGGTCGGCGAAGGCGGTGCGGCGATGGTCAAGCTGGAAGGTGCGGGTCACATGCTGGAGTCGATCCGCTATCTGGTCGAGCGCGATGTGCCGGTCTGCGCGCACCTGGGTCTCACCCCGCAGTCGGTGCTCAAGCTCGGCGGCTACAAGGTGCAGGGGCGCGAGCAGGAGGTGGCCGAGCGGTTGCGCGAGGATGCACGCGCGGTGGTCGCCGCCGGTGCCAGCGCACTGGTGCTCGAATGCGTGCCTGCGGCGCTGGCTGCAGCGATCACTGCACAGTGTGCGATCCCCACCATCGGTATCGGCGCCGGCGCCGATTGCGACGGCCAGGTGCTGGTGTGCTTCGATCTGCTGGGACTCGGCGGCGGTCGCCGCCCGCGCTTCGTGCGCGACTTTCTGGATGGGCGCGGCTCCATCGATGCAGCGATTCGTGCCTACGTCGATGCAGTGCGCAGCGGCGAGTTCCCCAGCGCTTCAGAGTCGTACCAGTGAGCGAGCTGCACTGCGTGCAGCACATCGATGCGGTGCGCGAAGCGGTCGCCGGCTGGCGCACTGCCGGCGAGCGCATCGCGTTCGTGCCGACCATGGGCAATCTGCACGCGGGACACTACGCGCTGCTCGACCATGCGCGTGCGCACGCCACCCGCGTGGTCGCCAGCATATTCGTCAATCCGACCCAGTTCGGACCCGCCGAGGACTTCGCTGCTTATCCGCGCAGCCTCGCGGCCGACCGCGCCGGGCTCGTAGCACACGGCTGCGACCTGCTGTTCGCGCCGTCAGTGGCGCAGATGTATCCACGCGGCCTGTCGGATCTGATCGCGATCCGGGTGCCGGGGCTGGAGGACATCCTGTGCGGCGCATTCCGGCCCGGACATTTTTCGGGCGTGGCCACGGTGGTCGCGCGACTGTTCGGCATCGTGCAGCCCGACGTGGCCGTGTTCGGGGCCAAGGACTACCAGCAGCTGATGGTGGTGCGGCGGGTGGTTCACGACCTTGCGCTGCCAGTGCGCATCGATGCCGCGCCCACCGTGCGCGAGGCCGACGGCCTGGCATTAAGCTCGCGCAATCAGTACCTGGAGCCCGCGCAGCGCACCCAGGCCGCAATGATCTACGCGACCTTGCAGCGCGCGCGCAGCGAGGTGCTGGACCACGGCAGCGTAGCCGGAGTCGAGGCGCAGGCTCTTGCGGCGCTGGCCGGTGCCGGATTGTTGCCCGACTATGTGTCGATCCGCGACGCAAACGACCTGCGAAAAGCGGGTCTGGATCCCGCCGTCAGCCGCATCGTGCTCGCTGCGGCCTGGCTGGGCAACACCCGTCTGATAGATAACCTTTTGATTTGATTATGGTTCATTATGCCGTTGTTGTGAATAAGCAACAGCCGAAGATATTTTTGGGCGGGACGCAACAAGCTGTAGCTTTTTGCCGAATCCTGTGCTACTTTTCGGACGTGTTCCGGGGAGACCCCAAGGGCGGTCCCCGACGACGCAGGGCGCAATTTCCGAGGTAATCGTCACTCCGATTCAACCCTCGCTGGATTCAGCGGGGGTTTTTTTTTGCCGCTGCTTGTTGCATCGCACGCGCACAGGC